>JAZRWV010000399.1:0-11796 GCA_045599925.1 Myxococcota bacterium | reverse complement strand
CCGAATCTTGAGAGCATTCCGCTTACCGATTTGGAAAAACTTAAATACATACGGATTTTGGGACTTATGACCGTTGCTCCTGAATCTGATAATCCTGAAGAAAATTCCGTTAAAGCAGAAAACAAAGCCGATGCAGAAGCCGTCGCAAATGAAATTCGAAAAGCTGTTCTCGAAGAATTGCACTCGCTTGATAATGTAAAAGCAGTCTCAGCTCACACATCAAAAGACAAACCATCCGAAAAAACTCAAGAAGCATCCCGAAAAGAGATTAATCACGTCAAAGAAATCAGTTACGAAAAAGAAAACAAGCAAGACACTGATTCAGTGCTTGATGATGACAATTTCGAAGATGATTTCGATTTGGACAGCGAAAAAAATTTCTTTGGTGGCCGAATGTCACAACAAATCCAAATCGATCCGGATTTTATGAAACCCAGAACGACAAACAGCCAGAAACACCTTTATATCCTGCTTTGTTTTGCCATTCTTTGTGTTCTCGGAATCATCATTTATTTGCTTGTTAAATAACAAGTTCATTCCATTCACAATTGATGAAAAAGCCCGGCAATGCCGGGCTTTTTCTTGTCATTTGTTCGGTTATCTATGAAAACAATTCACACCCTCAATACCATACTTAGTACACCAGAAATTCATCAGGCTTTTGTCGATTCCATTGTGAATCATATGGAGACGGAAATTCAGTCTCTGAGCATGATTAAAGGCCTTTTCATCAAGAAAACCTATGCCGCAGTCAAATCGGTTCGTCCCGGATATATTCGCCATATCATTGAAGTTTTGTCCAAAGACTATATCGCTGAATTTTCGGAAATGCACGAAGCCTTTCGCGCATCTCAAAAGCTTCCGGCAGAAAATATCACACCGTTTATTGACTATATTCATGCACATCAAAAAGAAGCTGATGCCCATTTTTGGCGTATTGCAGATGATTATGCAGCCAAACGCTCAGAAAGCTTTATAGGCAAAGCCTATAAAGCAGGCCGCTCATCGATTGCATCGCACCTGCCTCTCATTTATAAAATCATTTGTACAGAAATCGATCACCACACCATCGTCGAGGTTTAACCCATGGACGTCAGTTCCTATATCAAAGACTGTGGTCTGCGCGCTCGCGCTGCAGCCGAAATTCTTGCCAAAAGCACCCCATCACAGCGCATCACAGCACTCAATCAAATAGCCACTGAACTTCGTAATCACCGCAATGAAATCATGCTTCAAAACCAAACCGATTTGGACGAAGCTAAAAACAATGGTTTATCAGCCGCCATGCTCGATCGACTCAAACTCGACGAAAAACGCATTGAACTCATGGCTTCATCCATTGAACAGATTTCAGCTCAGCCTGAAGTGATTGGCCGTCTGGAAGACGAACGCGAACGCCCGAACGGCCTCAAAGTCGCCAGAATGCGCATTCCTCTTGGCGTCATTGCCATCATTTTCGAAGCACGCCCGAATGTCACCTCTGATGCAGCTGCACTTTGTTTAAAAACGGCAAATGTCGTCATTCTCAAAGGCGGAAAAGAAGCTTTTCACTCCAATCTTTGCATTGCCCATATCATTCAGGATGCACTTGAATCATCCGGACTTCCGCGAGATGCCGTCATTTTCGTCGAAACGACAAACCGCGAAACAGTTTCACATCTCATCAAACAAAGAGAAACCGTGGATTTAATCATTCCGCGAGGCGGCGAAGGTTTAATCCGCTTTGTCTCCGAAAATGCAACAATTCCGGTCATTCAGCATTACAAAGGCGTATGCCATATATTTGTCGAAAAAACGGCCGATATCGACAAGGCTATTCCGATTCTGCTCAATGCCAAATGCCAGAGACCGGGTGTTTGCAATGCGATGGAAACCCTTCTTTTGGATGAATCTCTTTCAAAAGAATCGCAACACGTCCTTCTCAAAGCCTTGAGTGACAAGGGCGTTTTGCTGCATGCCGACGAACCCCTGTGCAAAGATTTTTCCTCCGACCTGAGCATGATTCCGGCAACCGAAGAAGACTGGCCCAAAGAATATTTATCTTTAGATTTAGCTGTAAAGCGAGTTTCCGGAATCGAAGGGGCAATCAGGCATATCGGGAAATATACGTCATTGCATACCGAATCGATACTGACTGAAACCCCAGCCTGTGCAGAGCGCTTTGTTCACGAAGTGAACAGTTCGACTGTTCTCGTGAATGCTTCGACGCGTTTTGCCGATGGCGGGGAACTTGGGCTTGGGGCAGAAATCGGCATATCGACGAGCAAACTGCACGCTTTTGGCCCGATGGGATGTGAAGGCTTGACGACGCGAAAGTTTGTCGTTCGAGGAAACGGCCAGATACGCCAATAAAAAGTGCCGGTGTATTGGCGTTTTCGCCAATAGCCGGCACCACCAGGCCCCGTATCGGCTTCGCCGATAGGGGCCATCCCCAAATAAAACATTCTTACGAAGCACCCTCGCCAACTTTCTCAGGTTCCATCATTTCGGGAACGATTTCATGCATGGCGGCGCGAACAGCAGCATTGTCCTGGCTGTCGCGATAAGGCAGGAGTTTTTCGATGCCAGCTCGAATCCAGTCGAGCTCGACTTTCTGCAGCTTGCCGACATAAATCTTCGGATGGCGCGTGTGATCCATATGTTCGGCGTTAAAACCGAGCTCTTCGAAGAGTTTTTCGCCGGGTCGCGTCCCCGAAAACACGATAGGAATGTCATTTTCGGTCTTGCCGCTGAGTCGAATCATATCGCGAGCGAGGTCGACAATTTTAACGGGTTTTCCCATATCGAGGACGAAAATCTCGCCGTTATGTCCCATCGTTGCAGCCTGCATGACGAGCTGACTTGCTTCGGGAATCGTCATAAAATAGCGTTTCATCTCGGGATGCGTCACCGTAAGGGGCTCGCCCTTGGCTATCTGCGACTTGAAAAGCGGCAGCACACTTCCGGTTGAACCGAGCACATTGCCGAATCGAACCGCGCAAAAACGCGTTTTTTCGAGCCCGGACATCGCCTGAATGTAAAGTTCCGCAATACGTTTGCTCGTCCCCATGACACTCGTCGGATTGACAGCTTTATCGGTGGAAATCATGACAAAAGCATCGCAGCCATGGGCGACAGCGCAATCGGCAATGCATGCAGTTCCTTCCACATTGTTTCGAATAGCTTCACCCGGATTGTATTCGAGCATCGGCACATGTTTATAAGCCGCCGCATGGAAAATGACTTCCGGTTTGCATTCTGTGAAGATCTCGTCCATACGTGTTTTATCGCAGATATCCGCAAGTCTTGGAATGATGCGGGTTTTACCGGCTTTACCCTTGAGTTCGCGTTCAATTTCGTACAAAAAGAGCTCGCATTGTTCGAGCAAAACGAGTTCATCCGGTTCGAAAGCTAAAACCTGTCGACAAATCTCGCTGCCAATGGAACCACCAGCCCCAGAAACGAGAATGCGACGTTTGGACAGAAACTTCGAAATTTCATCGATTTCGAGATGAACCAGATCGCGATGAAGCAAGTCTTCGACGTCGATTTCGCGCATTTGAGCGATATCAACAGCACCGGATAGGAAGTCATTCATTCCGGGAATGAGTTTTGTTTTTATCACACATCCCACACAAGCATCGAGGATTTTACTCAGTTTTTCGGGGGTTGCATCCGCTTGTGCAATAATTGCCTGCGAAGCAGAAGATTCCCGAATTTTGTCCATCATATTGTCCAATGTTCCGAGAATGGGAATATCGAGAATCTTTCGACCATCATCCTCAAAGTCATCGCAAATAAAGCCCACGACTTCGATTCCGAGTTCCGGATGGAGCTTAATGGATTCCATGATCTGCTTGCATCCAACCAGGGAACCAATCACGATCGTGCGTTCTGTGACGACATCAGAAGCCAATTGTTTTCGCGAAGCTTCAAACATCATGCGGAAAATCATGCGAACGCCAACACATGCGAGAATGGAAAAGCAGAGGTTGATGCAGATAACGCCCCACGGCAAAATGCCGTATCTGAGGACTGGAAAATCGCCCATCAAAGCGCCACAAATCAGTCTGAGTGCACATGCTGGAATTTGAGCAACAACGAGAGCAATCGCTATTTTTTTAACATCCGAAATCGAAACGAAACGCCATGCGCCCTGAGTAGCCCCGAACCACCACAAGCAGAGATACTCAATACCGATGAGAAACGGAACATGAAGCAGCATTCTTGCGCACCACGACAAGTAAATGGAGAAGTCGAGACGCACAAAGAATGCGGCGATAAATGCCAGAGCAAGAGCGACGGCATCGATAAAAAATCGACTAATGCTTTTGCGATTAAGGTGAATTTTAGGCATGAGATTTCAGGTTACTTCAAAATGATTTTATGAAGCGCATCACAAACGCGGATTTGTTGTTCTTCAGTCAGAGAGCTACCCGAAGGCAAGCAAAGGCTGCGTTTAAAGATGTCTTCACAAACCATGCCACCGACACATTCAAAGGGTTCAAAAACAGGCTGCATATGCATGGGTTTCCAGGCCCAGCGAGCTTCGATGTTATATTCTTCGAGAGCAAGTCGAACATCTTCGGGCGTTTTGTCGATGACAGCCGGATCCAGGCCAATAACAGTCAGCCATTTGTTGGAACGAGCCCCGAGAGGTTCCGGCATCCACGAAATGCCCTCGATATCGCTGAGCATTTCGACATATCGATCAAAAATTGCACGTCTTTTCTCAACACGCTGTTCGAGGACAGCCATCTGACCGCATCCGATTGCCGCAAGGATATTGCTCAATCTGTAATTATAACCAATGGTAAGATGGTGATAGAATGGCATTTTTTCACGAGCCTGAGTGGCGAGGAAACGCGCTCTTTTCACGATTTCTTCATCATCCGAAACGAGTGCACCACCACCAGCAGTTGTGATAATCTTGTTGCCGTTAAAAGAAAATCCACTCACCTTCCCAAAGGTTCCGCATTTTCGACCAAAACGGGTTGATCCCAAAGCTTCCGCACTGTCTTCAAGAATCGGGATATTGTAAGCCGCACAAATCGATTCAATGCGTTCAAAGTCGGCGCAAATGCCATACAAATCGACGACGACAACAGCTTTTGGAAGTTTTCCGGCAATAGAATCTTTGGCGAGTTTTTCAGCGAGCAAAGTTGGATCCATCTGCCAGCTACTCTTCTCCGAATCGATGAAAACGGGTTCAGCACCGCAATAACGAATGACATTGCACGATGCACTGAACGTAAAATCGGAGCAATAAACGCGATCGCCAGGGCCGACCCCTAATGTCAAAAGGCCGAGATGCAAAGCACTCGTACCGGATGCGAGAGCACACACTGGACGTCCATCCAGAAAAGCACCAATTTCCTGTTCAAAACGATCGACAAAAGGTCCAAGTGGTGCAATCCAGTTCGAAGCAAAAGCTTCAGAAACCATTTTTTCTTCCAAACCACCCATATCCGGTGGTGATAAAAATACTCTGCTTTCCATGATAATTCCTCAAACAATTCATGTCCAAACATTGCAAGGCAATATCATCCTGCAATGCTTGAAATTACCCTTCGGTAACAGGCTTTGACTGCACAGGATTTTACAGTCGAACACGAATCACAACAAGAAAAATGGTCAAGATGACACAGTTATTTCTTATATCGGTTAAAACCAAAACATCCAACAACCGAATCATTTCGTGACGTATTTGTTTGTATCCCATCATTTCATCTGTCCCATACACAAAAACTTTATTTCATTATCGGGCCAATGTATAATTAATAGAGGTTATTATGTGGTTGTTTGACTGGAGGATGTCATGACCCCAAAACATCACGTCAAAAAAGGCTTCACACTCATTGAGCTTTGCGCAGTCATTGCCATTCTCAGCATTCTTGCGTCAATAGCTGTCATTGCCTATTCCAAATTCAGAACAATGGACACCGATGCCGAAGCTCTTGCAGACATCCACTCGCTCTACGGCCAGGCCCAAAACATTATCGCTGAATGGGGTATTAGCAATGGAAATGCGAATGGCGATTTTGCAGTTGCCCGAAGGTGTTTTGCATATAACAGCTACACAGATAATGATCTTTCCGATGCCGGACTGAGTCTTAGTGGTCCAGCCGCACGCTGGGAATATAGGGTCTGCTTTGGGATCGTTCAAAATAATAGAGGCAAAGACGTCGGAAGCTTCATCGTTGCAGCAAAGCCAACGGATAACACAAAAACTCGCCTCATCGTTTTTGGCCCGGGAACAGACGAACCCATTGTTTATGAATCCTATAATGCCACTGATGAACTTCCTGACATTGTGAAGTTATCAGCCCCCAAAATCGAAAAAATATCTAGTCTTGGATTTTAACACATCACCCATCCCCTAAGTGGAGGAAAATATGCGCCACGGATTTACCCTGATTGAACTGATGATAGCAGTCGCTATCATTGCCATGCTCGCATGTGCCGCTGTTCCCCTCTATAACGGCTACATCAACGAGGCTTCGCAGACAGAAGCTCGCTCAGAACTCGCCAATATGGCGAGTAAAGAAGAAGCTTATCACTCAAGCTGGGGAAGATATATTGCAGCCAGTACTGAAAATGCTTATCCAAGTCCAGAGGGGTCTTTCGGTACTCGCAGCATTCAGTCCATGACCCAAAATGATGCCTGGACACAACTCGGTTACGAATATCATACCAATGCAGAGGGCGGCCTTTTTTCCGGACCGGTCTATTTCAAATATCAAATTGCTGTCGATGATGCCGGTAGTCAGTATTTGGCATGTGCCCATCGTCTGCTCTCCCCTGCAACCTCGGAACGCATAACATTGAGAAGTACCAACCGACGTGCCTTTATCACGGATAGTGAAAATGCATGCGACCTCGAATAATTTTATTTAGGGGGCACATCCCCCTCGCGGCTATTGCTTCGCAATACGCCGCTCCCCTTAAGCGGCTATTGCTTCGCAATACGCCGCTTTTTTTTCATTACTCCGGTATCATATACTCTGAAACTGCAAGACCAGAAAAAGCCAAAACTTAAGTAATTTCATCCTCTTCTTTTCGTGGACAATACAATGAAATTCAACCGAAGCTTATTATTTTGCGTTTCCTCCATGCTGATGTTCGGATGCAGCGAAGACAATACGAACATCACATCTGACTGCCATGGTTCCTCAAGACCATCCGCCAACTGCACTTGCCAAAATAATCAATGGAGTTGTCCAGATGATGAAAATAAATGCCCGGATGATTGCCTGGATGACTGCGATGAAAACGGCATTTGCAAACCCGAAGATCAAATAATATGCCCGGATGATTGCCTGGATGACTGCGATATCAATGGTAATTGCGCGTCCAAATGTCCAGATGAATGTCTGGATGATTGTACAGATGGCATTTGCAATACCCCAATTCATATTGAATGCCCTGAAGCCTGTCCAAACGATTGTGATGCAGAGGGACTGTGCAGAATCCAATGTCCAACAGAATGTCCCAATGACTGCGATGACGAAGGAAAATGCGAGATTGTTTGCCCGAACGAATGTCCGACCGATTGCATTGATGCAACCACCTGTCCGGTTAAATGCTCTGCAAGTTGTACAAATTCCTGCAATCCGGATGGTTCATGTCCTTGCCCCGAAACATGTCAAACCACATGCGATGATGATGGCGTTTGTCAATGCCCTAAAGAATGTGCAACCACATGCAATGCCAATGGTGAATGTCCCGCCATGTGCGGTTCGGAAATCGTCAAAAAAATGTATTTTTCCTTTCCAGAAAACGATCTCCTCATTCCGGGATATGGAGCCCGTCAGGCCGTCACGATTCCTATCAAAATACAGACAAATAAAGCAACCTACACAAATACAGATGCTCCCTGCGAAATCGAGCTTAAATCCTCAAACGAAAAAATCATGAAAGTGGCCATGAAAGATAATGTTCCAACCTTTTCACCGGTTGCAGCGGGACGCGCAACCGGTACAGCTACGATCAAGGGTCAGAACATGTCGGCCACTGTTAAAATCAATGTTCTGAATCCTCAAAATCTTACAGAAAATGTGGCTAAAAAAAATTCCAAAGGTAACTTAATCCACGTTTACAAAGGCCCATTCAAACTCAATCGTTCCGGCCGCGTATGCCAGGGGTTTGACGTTAATACACAAACAGCCTTCAAAGATACTGACTATGTGTATTTCAGCCAGCTTTCCGAATATCCATTGTCAGAAGAAGGCAAACCATTTCGCACGCGAATCGTCGTCTTCCCGGATCGCCTTTCTGACCTAAAAGTTGCTAAAAAAGCCATGTCATTGTTCCACTCCGGTCACGGACAAGGGCTAAGCATTGAACATACAGACACTCAAGATTATGTTTGGGTAGGAAGTGCCGGTTCTCTCGAATCAGCCACAGATCAATCAAAGATTAATAAAGGTTTCAGTAGTTCACAAACCCTGGTCAGAGTACCTTTTGAAGCCGATAAATCCTATTATCCGGAAGATCTTGAACACTATTATCTGCCACCAGAAGATGGCAGTTCTTACTACATGGGCCTGGAACCTGCACTCGACATCAAAAACAACCGTTTTCTGTTAAGAGCCAAGAAAAAAGGCGATTCCAAAACCTATATCAAAATCTATAATTTCAAAACCTTCCGTGATTTGCCAACAGCTTCGAAAAAAGTCACACTGGCAAATCCCGTTACAACAATAAAAGATGGAAAAGTCGTTGCAAACCAAAAGCTGACACTTAAAGTCAAAGATTTGTCAGAAAAATCCATCAAGCCAATTCACCAGTTTGCAGTTACAAACTTCCCATCCCAGGGGGTTACCATCGATAATGGCATTATCTATGCCGTCACCAACAATTCCAGTCCAGAACTGAGTAAACCCGATGGCAAGTACACTCATCATTTTTCCATTACGGTTAAACTCTATTCTCAGGCCGGTAAAGAACTCGCCTCTCATACCATACAAAATTCAAAACTTAACGATGGATATCTCATCAATAAAGAAATGGATCCAATTATTAATCAATATGATGAAAACGGAAATCTAGTCTATTGGAATGTCGGTTATTTCGAGCCTGAAGGTATTCGCGTACGAGACGGAAAGCTCTATCTGAATATATCAGCCAAACGTGGATACAAAGATGATAACGGCAAAGACGCAATTACGGCTGCACAATACATTTTTGTTTATGATCTGGCGAAATAATCGTAACCATTCCTGAGTTTTTCCTGACTTCGCAATATGAAATGCGTTTCGTTTCCCGCGTCTGTCGACGCTCTAACTTGCGCATTTCATTTGTTCACATGGCTCTGCGAAATCCGCCATTCACAGGATGACGGATTTATGACATCCAATCACCCCAGCCCCAAAAAAGCCATAGTTCGTCCCTCATATACATTCGGGACTCCATCTCCCCCACCCACCGTCACGCCAGCCAAAGCCCAGGCGAGTATGCAGAAAATACACGAATGCTAAGAAGTTTTCGCATTTTTAGCAAAAGCTATCTCAACACAGGGACGATGTATTTGTCCGCAGTGACGCCGTATCATCATGAACACAAACAATCCTCGTCAGAACGGGATGCGCATGGAAAATACGTTATGTTTTCGGCTCCGAATCCAGTTCTTCCCCTGATATACGTAGTACCAAGTTCCAAAACCAGCCGGCCACCATTTTTGTTTCTAAGGTGAAGCTCTCTGAGGCATCATTTTTCTCTCCACGAAAAGGAAAGACTTCATGTCTTTCCATTATAATGATTACCTCGAAAAAAAATTGTGACACCTCAGATGTCGATTTTTTTTGTATCAGTTTGTGTCCGCCAAAAGGCTGTCTGTTTTACACATAATTATATTCGCTATCCCGCGCCTCAAACGTTTCTTCCGTAATTTCACCGCGCATGTTTTTTCTCTCATCAAACCAGCGTTCTATGCGAAGGTAATTTTCTGAATAACCGACCCAATGAGAAAGTCCGTTCCTGGTTTCAATAAGATTTTCCCAAAGAACACGGCACTTTAAGCCAAAACTTGCCTCAAATCGTTGTTTCTGTATTTCCAGAATCAGTTTTTCGGCTTCATTCCAACGTTTTCGCTTAATTTCTGCAGAAATCTGATTGGGAAGACTTGCAGCTATCGTGTTTGGACGCGGTGAATACCTAAATAAATGTGCTTCATCAAATTGCGCCAGCCGGAAGAACTCCATGGTTTCCTGCCACATTTCATCGGTTTCTCCCGGAAATCCGACAATGATGTCGGTGGAAATGCGGACATTTGGAATTTCATTGCGCATTGCCTGTATTTTTTCGAGGTATCCATCAATCGGCGTACGTCGTTTCATTGCGGTTAAAACGCCATCACTTCCACTTTGAACGGGAATATGGAAATGCGGGCAAAGTCTTTTGTCATTTGCCCACAAAGCCCAAAGTTCCGGTCGAACATGCCAGGGCTCGATGGAACCGATGCGCATACGTTGAACATCGGTTTGTTCGAGGATATCGGAAATCAGGTCTTTCAGGCGGCGATCATTTTCTTTCCAGGCCCCAAGCTGCACGCCTGTGAGCACGATTTCTCGTTCTCCAAGGGCGAGACATTTGCGAATTTCATCGATGATATGCGATGTTTCTTCACTGCGTTCACGGCCTCTTGCAAGCCTTACAGCACAATAAGTACACTGGTTATTGCAACCATCCTGAATCTTGATAAAACTTCGCATTCTGAGGCGATAAGAAGCCGCTGCAAGTGCGCGTTCCTGTTCATCAATGACTTTATCCGATTGCAGTTCATCGATGGCATTGAGGACAATCTGAGCTGTTTTAGGCCGATCATCGCGCAAGATGCGAATGATCCGCATTTTTTTATCCGGATCGGCATTTTGGGAGAATTCGTTTTGCAATTCCTCATCTTCCATCGGATTTTCGCCCGAAGCCATGAGATCAATCGCACATCCCATCAAGACGAGGATTTCGGGTTTTAATGCGGCCATTCTTCTGGCTAAATTTCTCGATTTCCGCATGGCATCGCATGTGACGCCGCACGTATTGAGCACGATGACGTCGGGGTTATCCTCGATAGAAACCATTCGGTGTCCGGCTTCGACAAACGCGCGGGCATGAAGCTCATTTTCGGCTTCATTGAGCCGACATCCGAGAAAATGAAAGGCAATCGTAGTCATTGAGTTTGCTCATCCGAAAAAAAGAAAGCCGTGCGTATGCCGCCGGCATAGCACGGCACCGCGAGCCGTATTGCCGAAGGCAAAAGGCGAGTTTTTATAATAAATTCAAAAGCGGTTTCAAATAGCGTCCGGTATGGGAATTGGAGATCATTGCGATTTGTTCGGGCGTTCCGACGCCGACGATTTGCCCGCCGAGAGAACCGGGTTCAGGGCCAATATCGATGAGATAATCCGATGTTTTAATGATGTCGAGGTTATGTTCAATGACGATAACCGTATGACCGAGATCGGCCAGACGCCCAAGCACTGCAATGAGCTGTCGCACATCATCGGCATGAAGGCCGGTAGAAGGCTCATCGAAAACAAAAAGCGTCTTTGTTCTCGTCGTTTTAGCGATTTCCTTGGCGAGTTTCATTCGCTGAGCCTCACCACCTGAGAGCGTGGGACTTGGCTGACCGAGTTTAATGTAACCGAGGCCGACTTCGCAGACAGCACGCAGGATTTTTTCAATTTTGGACTGTCCTTCAAACAGTGCAAGTGCATCTTCGAATGACATATCGAGCACATCGGCAATACTTCTGCCGAGATAGCGCACGCGAAGCGTTGCCTCGTTAAATCGACGTCCGCGACAATCCTCGCAAGGTAC
>JAZRWV010000398.1:0-16502 GCA_045599925.1 Myxococcota bacterium | reverse complement strand
TATGAAATGCGCTTCGTTTCCCGAGCCTGTCGGCTCTCCAACTCGTGCATTTCATTTGCTCACTGGGCTCTGCGAGGCTAACCGTCCACCGGACGGTTAGCTTCTCGGCCCCCCATTCCGGTAAAAGCCTAGGTTATGCCTGCATTTATGCTGAGTATAGATTTACCCTTGCTGTGTTGTAACTTGCGGACAGATCATTTAGATGTGAAACTTGCATTTTTCTCCTGCATACAGCAAGATGCCTGAAGCGTCTTTCTGTATTGGATGACATTCCTTTTTTCTATCATTATATAAGCAAGTTGCATTTATGGGTTATTTTTCAAAAGCATTGGATATTCTTCCGACCGCGCTGTTCAGCCGTGTCTTTGGTGCAGTCGCTGACATCAACCTTCCGAGCCCTGTTCAGAGATGCGTAAACCATTCTTTCGCAAAATTAGCAGGCTTAAACATGGAAGAAACTGAACTGCCACTGAATGATTATCCCTCACTGAGTGCGCTTTTTACACGTCAGTTAAAGTCAGATGCCCGCACCATCAGTTCAGATGATGTCATTTCACCAGTTGACGGCCACCTGAGTTTTATGGGCGAAGTTTCTGACGGAACATTATTGGAAGCGAAAGGACATGAATATTCAGTCTCCAGACTTGTTGGAAGTGACAGTGATGAGTTAATAGGATGGCTTAATCAGGCGTTTGCCTTCACTGTTTATCTGTCCCCATCCAACTATCACCGCATTCATGCACCGATTTCCGGAAACATCACACACATGAGTTATGTTCCAGGCCGTCTACTTCCTGTAAACCGTTTGGGATACATACTGACCGACGATTTATTGCCAGCCAACGAGCGTCTGACATCGTTCATTGACCGAGCAGACGGGCATCGGTGCGCACTCGTAAAAGTCGGAGCTACATGCGTTGGCAAAATATCCGTGACCTATGACGAATTTGCATCCAATGCTGGATTTTTCCGTTCTCCATTTGAACGGGCTCTTGAAACACACCCTGAAGTCAAAGCAGGAAACCAGATCGCCTGCTTTGATCTCGGCAGCACAATCGTATTATTTGTGGATCGGGAAAACTTTGTTCCCAATCCAAACCTTCATCTGGGGATGCCTATAAAAATGGGACAATCTCTAGGCAACTGGCGCTAACCAATTGGAACAAATCAAATCGGCATCTTTTCAATAAACTCAGGCTAAATGGAGTTATTTAATGAATAGCAGCCATAAAGTTTCAGTATCAGAATGATGTCGATGACTTTTTTTTCAAGATAAGGTTTTAGTTTTTGTGAATTTAGTTTAGGATAAAGAGGTTAGTGTAGACTCAATATTGAGCCTGGTCACTTTCCCTTACTGAACATCATCATCTGAATAGGCTAGAGAATGGATAAGGAAACAAAAGATATCGTGGCAAACAATGCTTCTTACGATCCCGATGCCGCAGAGCTTCTCAAAGCCCTCGAAGATGAGGACGATGATGATTATGAACCTGCGCAGACAACATCTCAGGCAAACCGATCCATCGTCAACATTCTCAACTCATCGACGAATTTAGAATCACTTGCAACAGTCCCATCACTGCCGGTAATCCCAACACCATTGGCTGCCGTATCTACGGAACTGGCATCCTCTACAGAACTGTCACACTTATCATCATCGGATGATCGTATCATCCGTTCAACAGTAGCATCTGATTCCAGCAAAGCCCCTAATGTCACACAACCACTTTCACCGGCACCAGAGCCCGTTTCTGTAGAATCATCCTCTCAACCCGAACAAACGACAGAAGATGTTGTACCAGAAACGCAGGAAACGACTGAGCCTTCCGCCGATAACGCCGATGAATCCCGTGATCCCGCAGGCCTCAACAAAAATGCTATAAAGCCATATGAAAAGCCGACAGAAACGAAGGTAAAACTTAGCATAAAAAGAGCCGAGGATGCCGAAAAAGCCTCGGCTAAAAAAGAAGATAAACCTGCTAAAGAAGAAACATCCGATTCTGACGCTTCACAGCAACACTCAGCCAATGCCAAAAAGCCACCAGTCCCGCCCCCCATGCCGACCCCAAGCATGTCCAGCGCGGGTCGGGTCCTCCGCGAAGGTGAAATGATTATTACGCAGGATATGCTTAATGATTTGCTCCCCGGCGGTAAAAACGATGAGGGACGTGATCTGGCTGCATTCAAATTTACTGACAACAACTGGTATTCGCAGGTCTTTAACGAAGATTACTTCCGGACAGTTCCCAAAAGCTCACCCCGCCAAACGGCCCGTGAAGCCAAATTCATTATCGACAGACTCGGTATCGAAAGTGGAGCCCGTGTACTCGATCTCTGCTGCGGGTACGGCCGTCATACACTTTTGCTCGCTCAAAAAGGTTTTGACATGGTCGGTCTTGACCTCTCCATGGTCATGCTCAAAAAAGCACTCGCAGATGCACAAGCAAATGGACAAGCCATTAAGTTCGTTCACGGCGACATGAGAAAACTCTCATTCAAAGCCATCTTTGATGCCATTTATAACGTCCAGACCAGCTTTGGATATTTCGATGATCAAAGCAATTTCCGGGTTCTTCAAGGCATCTTTAATGCCCTTAAACCTGGCGGTGTCTTCCTGATTGAAACGGTCAACAGAGACTTCATCATCAACGATCTCCCGCTGCGACTTTGGTGGAAAGGTATTGACTGCACACTCCTCGAAGAAATCGACTGCGAAGTCCCATCCGGCCTCCTCAAAGTTCAGCGCTCTTTCGTTTTCGATGATAATTCCAGAGCTCCGTGGGAACAAAAAATTCAGATTCGCCTCTACACAGCCAATGAAATGAAAGCTCTTCTCACTCGCGCAGGATTCAAAGTCGTTGAACTCAGCGGTGACTATTCGCTTCCTGGTGCATACTTCGGAGCAACAAGCCCGAAGAACATCTTCGTGGCTGAAAAACCCCTTAAATAATTCCATTTGCCTTTTTCTGAGCTCGCCGTAAATGGCGAGCTTTTTTTTATTTTTTCAGGGCCGTTTTTACAAAAAATACACCATATACTTCATGCAATCTGCTTGCATGGAGGTTAATATGGATTTGTCAAGCAAAAAAATTGAATTCATTCATTTTTTATCTTCAAACTGGAATTTACAGGAAACAAGCCTCTATCCTGAGCCACCATTTGCTCACAATCTGCTCTTCTGCGGTAAAAAATCATGGATAAACTTGCTCTGTTATAAAAAAACAAAGGATTTTGCTCCAAATTCTATTCAGCTTTGTCAGCTGCTCCAGTCATATCCAAGCAGCATTTTTGTGTTCTGTCACGAAGAACAACGTTCCATCGATATCTATGCCAAATCCATTCTCGATCCGTCCCCTGTCATTGTTCATGATCTTGACTGGAAAAATTCATCAGATTTTTCATCTTTAGCACAACTTGATTCCTATCTTGAGTTTGCTTTCGAACTGGAACGTCGGTTTGGAAAGAAAAGAATGGAACGTAAATTCGTTTCTGACTTTCGTAATTATACACAACAACTTGCACAGTCATGGACCGGACTTCATGATGATTCCCCTGAAATTCGATATCAGCTCGCACTTACCACACTTATCCGACTCTTCTTCGTTTCTTTTTTAGAGACCCGTGGAACATTCGACAGCCGAAAATGCTTTCTTCAGGAAGAAGCTCTCAAATGCGTTATCCAAAATGTTTCAATATTTCAAAATCTCATTCAGCCGCTATTCTTTGAGACTCTAAATCGCCCCGAACATCGAAGAACGAAAAGAGCCAAAGCTCTTGGACATGTCCCTTTTCTCAACGGCGGTTTATTTACAGCCACAGAATTGGAAATCAATGCACCACATCTCAATGTTAGCAATGATCTCATTTTAGAGATTATTACAGATTTATTTGAACAATACACATTGCGGTGTGCACATTCAGAATCTGACCTCAGGCCCGTTCTGGATCCCATGATGCTCGGCCATGTATTTGAATCCTTAATGTCACCTGAGAAACGTTCCATGACAGGGTCGTACTATACCCCAATACCCCTCGCAAGACAGCTCGTTATCACAACAATCAGCCACTGGATGATGCAGGAGTTTTCCCTCGAACAAGAACAAGTGCGGCTCATGTGTATAGAACACGATTTCTCATCAATAACTAAAGAACGTGCAACCGAAATCGACGCCCGCCTTTCTGAACTCACCATATTGGATCCGGCATCAGGAAGCGGGGCTTTTCTTCAATGCACATTCAGCCTTATTCATAAGCTTCGAACTGGTCTTAATCATCGTGCTGGCATCTCTATCCATCCAGGAACACTCGCCCGTCAGATCCTAACCAGAAATCTCTACGGAGTCGATATTCTGCCTGAAGCCAGTCAAATTTGTGAACTGCGCCTTTGGCTTGAACTCATTCACTATTTTGATATCGATGAAACATTACCTCCACTCCCTAACCTCGATATGAACATTCGATGCGGGAATACACTCACTGATCTCAGCCAGTACAACAAAGTTCTTGGAATTGCCCATCAACCTTTATTACAGAATGATGAAATCGCACATCTCCGTCATCGATACAAACTCTCGACAGGATTCACTAAAAAGAAACTTGCAAATGAAATAGATAAAAAAATTCACCAGTCAGGCAAAACACTTCTGCAAACGTATATTGATGCCTGTGATCAGGAATGCAGAATTCTGGAAAAGCCAGTCCCTTCCCTTTTCGAATCCACACCAGTCCTGTCCCGGATTCAACGACAGAGACTCATTACATTAAAACAACAACGTGAAAAGCTGATGAACTGTATTCAAAACGAAGTAACTCCCGGATTCTGTTTTGATCTGCATTTCAGCGATATTGTTGAGGATGGCGGTTTCGATATCGTGCTGGGAAATCCCCCGTGGTACTCACTTCACACCATGCCTAATGAAACACAACAAGTATTGAAAACACTGTATCAAACAGCAAGTCCCATCAAAGGTTCGGGTTCCCAGGCTTCAGACATCAGTGCCTTGTTTGTTGAAAAAGCACTTCAATGTGTTCGAACCAACGGCCTCGTTGCCATGCTCATCCCCAACAAGCTGTTTCATGCCCCATCTTATGAAAACTTTCGAAAACACATCACAACCAATTCACACATTCTTCATATAAAAGACTGGTCAAACGAAGCCTTTAATGCATTTGATGCGACAACATACCCTGCATCCATCATTCTGAAAAAGACTTCTGTCTCAACAGGATTGCAACAAGTCACTTCGCACGAACAATCATCCATTTTCCAGGAAAAATCCTCAACGCCCCTCGATAACGTTCAAACATCGATCAGTCATAAGTTCATCATCAAGCGAGGCTTGTGTACAGGAGCAAATAACATATTTGTTGCAGAAAAGACTGGAATAGAACAAGGCTGTGACCTCTCATTCCTCAAATTCCCCCAAATACCGTCACCAATACTCATAGAAACAGAACTCATTCACCCCGTTCTCAGAGGTGCAAATCTTTCCGCATTCCAAGCAATACCAACAGATTCCATTATTTTTACACATAATTCAAATGAACCTGCCCTGCCACTGACAAATCTCCCAAAACATGCACAACACTGGTTCTCACAAAACAAAACCACCCTCACGCATCGCAAAGGTCTGGGAAAACATCCTTTTCATGCACTTTTTGGATGCAGCAATCACCTTCGCTCAATGAAAGTCGTCTGGAAAGACATTTCCTACAATCTGGAAGCATGTTTCATCAAAGATCCTGAAATACTGCCACTCAATACGGTTTATTACATCCCGGTCGAAACCGAAACACAGGGATATCTACTCGCAGCTTACCTAAACTCATCCATGGCAAGAAAATACTGCAGAAACCATGCAGAATCAGCTCGAGGAGATTATCGACGTTACTTTGCCTGGGTCATCGGAAAACTCCCATGGTTCCTCGATCAATTACCGCAGAATGCAAACTGCCATCTCGAAAAAATCATCGCATTATCCAAAGCCTGTCCCCATGCAACACCAGATTCACTCAAAGACTATCAACAACAAATCGACGAATTGCTTGAACTCTGTTTAAAATCTGCATCGCAATACAAATCAGTCAGAAGACAACAGCTTCGTCAGCTTCCACTCCACATGAACAACCCCCAGGAGAAAATCTCATGAAATCAATAGAACAAATTCTCCTGGACTGTACGAAGCTACCCTCTCTGCATACATATCCAACGCTAATCAGCAAACTTACTCCAAATCAGCAAAACACCCTTGCCGCTGCCTACAAAATCATTTCACATCATCGGGCAGTTCTTCTCTATGAAATGACAGGATCTGGCAAAACATTCGTAGCCATAGCACTGGCAACACTCTATCAAAATAAACATCAATCCGACTGCTATATCGTTGCACCTGCACATCTCCTCAACATTTGGAAACAAGTTGCAGAATCTTTTTCACTCAATGCAAAACTATTTTCCTATCAGGCAGCAAGCTTGCACTCAATTCCGCCGCCCCCAAAAGAAGACACCATATGGCTTATCGATGAAGCGCATATGCTAAAAAATCCTGCAACCAAAAGATATCAGGAACTTCAGAAGCTCACAGCAAGACACATGATCTGTCTCATCACGGCAACACCTGTCTCATTGGGATGGCAGGACTTGCATGCACTCATGACACTCTGCGGATTCCCGCCTTTGAACAACATTGACGAATCTTGGCTGCAGTCCTTTACACATGCACTTATCCCGCAATCCATCACAGAATCCCTTACAACAGACGACGTTTTTGAAACAACCCGCCAAACAATACGTTATCAGATCACAAAAAACAATTGTGCCCTTCAGGAACTCATCAACACACTCACCCAAATTCAATGGTTTACAACAACCTATTCCGGAACACTCAATGATGTTCAGCTTTTACCCCATATTCTTATTCACAGACTGCTGAGTCACAGAACGTCATGCCTCATGACCCTGCAAAAACTGGAACGATATTACTCTGCCTGCAGGTTACACTCTTCACGTCAAATGCTCTCCCGACACGACTTCCACCTCATGATGGGAATTGAAGGCAAACAACAAATCCTGCCATTTGAAGAACTCATTTATGGAACAACACTCAACGATGATGACAAACTTCAACTCGATTCTGCACTAAATCACATAAAAAAAGCACTCGCTTTGCTCAAGTCTGTTTGCCGGACACCGGATGAAAAACTCATTTCCCTGAGACAATTCATTCAAAATCATCCCCATAATCATATCGTTATTCTTACGCAGTATGCCGATACAGCAATATACCTTTCTGAAAACCTGCATATTCCTCAGCCAACGGTTTTGCTTACTGCCAATCAGGCTCGATACAAACACTACCCTGTCCATCCCGATATCATTCTTGCCATGTTTGATCCCAATATGACTCTCCCTGAGTGGTGGAAAAACACAGGTCAACCCAATGCCCGGATACTCATCGCTAGTGATGCATTTTCTTGCGGACACAACTTCCAAAATGCAAACATCCTCATTCATTTTGATTTGCCTTGGAACCCAACCACGCTCCATCAGCGCGAAGGCCGCCTGCTCAGAAAAGGCCAGACCAATCCAAATGTTCTCCTGCTACAAATGAAACTTGCCCAATCCCCAAATGAAATCATTCAATACGAATCCACACTCTGCGATCGTCTACTTGCAAGAAAAACACTTCAAAACAAGTGGTACGCCAAAACACCACCCAACGCACATACATCCCAGCTCCTCATCACGGAGCAAAACGGAATTCCCAATATCTGGGCTCAATATGCCAATAATTTATGGATCCCGATACCCCATCAGTCTGTCCCACGCATTCCCCCTCAGGCTGACGTTTTTCAGACAACTCTGGCAGAAGCATTCGACAATTCAACTTACGCAAAACGGCCTGTATTCTCGAATTTGTGGAAAGCACTCAAACTGCTGAAATACCATTCCAACATTTATTCCATTCGAAAATCTGCCGCAAAATCGATTTATGAAATGACCTTCTTTCCACAATTACAAAATACCGAATTGCTAAAACAACCGTTCACCAATTACCATTATTCGGAAATCGCCAGACTAATCCAAACATTGCCAATAAAATCAATACCTTCACCAGAGACCCCCTGTTGGAAGGTTATTCTTTATCCCCAAAATTCCAACATTTTTTCACAGGCTATGCACAAGTTATCCACAGCTAATCCCCCAAATTCCCCACCGGCTTCCTCTAATATTTATGTCAATACTGAAAGTTAATTTTCTTACAACTCATTGATTTTAATAATGTTTATTTTTTAATCAATTTTACATTTTATGCTTGACGCGCTTTGACATGAACAAAGCATTTTTTCCACAACATGTGGATAACTGGAGATAAAATGGAAACATGCCGCGAACACCGCTCAGCCTATCGAAAAACGCCCAGCAAACCTACAAACACCTATAGCTGGACACCTTCACACACCTGCCTGTCAAGATCAGGAAAAACAGGCCGGTGCGCAGAAAATCTTGTTATTTTTTATATAAAAAAACGTGGCTGGAAAGTTCTGGCTCGAAATTATGAAACCCATCGAGGTGAAATAGATATCATCGCATCGCGAATGCACGAAGATTTGCACGGATATCCAACAATTGCCTTTATTGAAGTCAAATCCAAGACGAATTCGCGAGGGCTCTCACCTGCGATGAACGTTACACAATCCAAGCAACGCAAAGTGACCGCAACAATGCGTCAGTGGATCGGTACTCATCCATTCGAAAAAGCTGTATACCGCTGCGATATTGCATCAGTCATTCTGGAACGAGGCAGAGCGCCAAGAATTACCTATTATCCTTCGGCGTTTTATTCTCATGAACAGTTTGGATGGTAACGGAAGCGCGGTTTATTTCATACAACCGCACCAAAACGCTGTTTGCCTTTGGCAAATACGCGTTTTGTGGCCGACTATTGGCCGGTCTGACCGGCCAATACGTCAGCCATTTTTATGAATTGATTTCAAAATATCGTCAAACAACAAAACGTATGCATCAAACCATCTTTCTGGTGCAACTGCATAAAAAACGATGTGAGCCCCTGCAGACACTGTTCCTGCAAAAATGACAAAAGTCCACCGTTCGCCGCCCAATCTTCCAGAAACAACCGCACGAATCCCGTTCAGACTGTCATTTTCAAAAACATCTTTTTTCTGAATGGACAATTCGGCCTTAAATGCATCAGCGACATGCCCCACAGCACTATCGATATCAAGAACATCACTGAATTCTTCAAGTCCGCCCATTACCCCTACATGGTATGGAACTGTAAAGGAAACTCGCGTATTCGAGTTATGCTGAAGCTTCCAGGTTCCAGGCAGATTCAAGTTCTGGGAGCCACCGGCAGTCACCGGAACGAATGTTTCTGCAGCCAGTTTCTGCATAATGTCATGTGGTGAAGGATCAGCATACCCCAGACTGCAAAACGAGAACAAAGCGGCAACCAGAGTAACGGAAAACCATTTTTTCATAAGCTTACACAGAGAGACCGGAAAACAGAAATTCACCAAATCCGAAAAAGAATCCGCCCAAAATAAATAAAAAAGCCTCTGTTTCCAGAGGCTTAACAAAACGTTCAGAACTAGATGTGTTCTTCAGTTTTAATGATGTGCAGACGGCTCTGAAGACCATCTGTTGTTTTTTCGATTTCACCGAGAATGGCCATAATCTGAATCATACGTTTACGATAACGTTCGAGAGCATTGGCACTTTCGGAGAAGAGTTTTGTACGACCAAGAAGGATAATCTCATCGGCAAAAACAGTCTGTTTAATGCCATTATGATCTTCAATGACGTACATAAGGCGGTTAGGAAGGACGAGGTTTTCATCGGTTGTGATTTCGACGGGATCCTTTGCACCGGGTTTCTTAGGTTTCTTGTCTGCTTTAGCTTTAGCCTTGGCTTTTTTAGCGGCATCAGCGGCGACGTCAAATGTGCGGGCTTTAGCCTGTTCCTCTGTTAATTTTCCGGAGCTTATGAGTTCCTGGAAAACTTTGCTGGCCTCGACATCGTCAGTGATAGCACTTTTAACCAGATAAACGTCATTGGATGTGACAGCTTTTGTCAATCGGTTATTGACATTAAAGTCAGTGATACCGAGCATAGCGGCGGCATCGACTTTCATTGCATAAACGATATTACGGTCGGTTGCGCTGCTTTTACCGAGGAGTGTTTTAATCTCGTCCATATCGGCTTCAGTCTGCGCGATATGAGAGTCGAGAAGTTTAGAGAGCAGAGAGGTACCCGCACCATAACCACGAAGATCGCTCAAAGGATTTTGCGCTGAGTTGCTGGCCATCGAAATAGTATTAGCGGGAAGCTCGGAAACATCAAGGACAAAGTGATAATCCTTGTATTTTTTAATAATTTCGTTGAAGAAATTATCGTTATATTCAAGGACACCAGCACCGAGAGACTCGCTGCGCTGTTTATAAATCTGCGCATAAGTCTGGAAGCCGTTAATCATCGGATCGACGCTGTCATAGACGGTACTTGCGACGCCAATACGTTCATTTACGCTATTGCGATCAGCGATAACCCCCTGCCAGCACCAGCCGATGAAAGCACCGAAGATGATGCAGATAACAGTGAATACACCGACCATAATAGGTTTGGTATTATCTTTGGGTGGAAGCAAAGATTTATCGACCTGGTTCATGTCGAAATCGAACATTTTACCGGGATCTTGATTTTCTTCTTCCTCAATGATGATCTGCTGCTGTTTTTTAGGGACCTTGGCACCACCAAAACCGCCGCCGAAGCCGCCGCCAGCACTGCCGCCGCCGAAGCCGCCACCAGCACCACCGCCGAAACCGCCGCCGCCAAAACCACCGGCACCGGCATTATTCTTCGAAGCCATACGGGCTTTCAGTTCATCAAGATTCTTGAACTTTGAATTATTGGAATTCAACATTCCCTCCTGGGCAGGAAAAAACGATATTCTCGTTATATGCCTTGATTTATCCTGGATTACGATGAAACGACAATAAGCCGTATGACTATTATTCTTCTCTTGCTATAAACACATCAAGCTCTTTGACGATATTCTGACTTGCTTCCTTGGCTTCAGTCAGCATCTTTCTAATCTGAGCATTGCGCTGATCATAGCGTTCTTTTGCATTGGCTGATTTACCGAAAAGAAGCGAACGATCGACAAGAATGAGTTCGTCCGAGAACAGCTGTTTCTCGTTGCCTCTGCGATCGATGGCATTATAAATCAGGTGGTTAGGAAGAATGGCTCCGCCAAGTTCTTCTTCTTCCTTCTTGTTTTCGGGCTTGTAATTTCTGCGAAGCTGAGCGGCTTCCGACCATTTATTATCGATAACCATATCGTTATAAACACGTTCAAGCTCGCTGTCATCCTCGATGACGTTCTTGTAGGTGTAGAGAGAAATGGCCGTGTTCGCATACATTGTACGAGGAGCTTCGGTCCCGAGATAATAAATTGCATCGGGAACGACCTGCATTGCATAAGTCACCTTCGAATCGCCGCTGCTCTGAAGTTCTGCAATGGCTTCGGCATCTGCACGCGTTTCATTGAGATGATTGCTCAGAAGCTGAGTCACAAGCATCGTCGCAGCTGAATACTCGCGAAGTCCTTTAATAGGATTGGCTTCCTTGTCACCTGCCAGCAGAACGACTTCCGAGGTCACTTCACTCGAAATATCGAGCATAAAATTGAACTTGTTGTAATTGGACAACGTGCTGTTGAACGCCGCCTCGTTGAAATTGCCGCTTTCAAGTTTTGAAAATTCCTTTTCAAACTTTTCAAAGCCTTCAAGTTTTGTTTCAACCGTCGTTTTAATCGTACGGGCAATCGAAGCCTTACGATGAATATCAGCCGTCGTTGCAGAACCTGATGCACAGGCATATCCAATTCCGGCACCAATAAGCGCAGCAATGAAAAACATCGCGCTCACTTTGTACACGCGTGTATCGACAGTGTCTTCTTCATGAATTGCTGACAGGTTGCGAAGCTCTACTTCATCCACCTCACGAAGCTGCGGCTGATAGTTATAATCATCCGGCTCCGGCTCGTAGACCTCCTGTATCACTGGCTCTTCCTGCGACTGCGTTCCCAAGCCGTTCTGATTTCCGTTTCCGGGATAATTGTTCAATGAATTCAACATCCCCTCCTAAGCTTCCTCTTTTGTCGACAATGCCGTTCTCTGACACAGACGACGCGTTGTTACGAATGACTCTTTCGACATTTTCAATATGCCGACACGGCCGCTTAATTTACTTCACCATGCCATCGGTCGTCAAGCGGATTGAAACACGACGTTGTCTTTTGCCTTTTTTATCCCCATCAAACAAGCGCCGGCGTATTGACAAATGCAATAGCCGGCGCCATGCAGCGCGTATTGTGTTCCACACAATAGCGATGCCATAAATTCAAATTTCAAAAATTGTAAATATATTACACAAAATTCAACACTTGCACATAATAATTAAATTTTCATCATTCCGGCAGCACATACACTTCCACTGGAATGATCTGCGTCTGCCCATCCCGAAGCACCTTCACATTGACCTTCTCTCCGGCCTTATGCGCATCCAGCTCGTTATACAGGTCGTCATAATTCGTCACAGGCTTGTCATCGATTCCGATGATGACATCGCCAATGACCGCACCCTTGCTGTTAATCGAAAGCCCTTTCAGCCCGGATTTGCCGGCCGGAGAATTTTCATTAACCGCACGAATAATAACCCCGTTAATACCGTTCTGACGCGCCACGGAATCCGGAAGAATCGTAATTCCAAGACCAATCTGCTGCACTTTGCCGGTCTTGATAATCTGCGGCACTATCCTTCTGATAATGGAAATCGGAATCGCAAAACCAATGCCGTCAGAACCGCCGCTTTTCGAATAAATCATCGTGTTCATGCCGATCAGATGTCCCTCGGAATCCAGCAGCGGGCCACCGGAATTCCCCATATTAATCGACGCATCCGTCTGAATCATGTCGCGAATGGTCACGCCCCCTATTCCCGGACGCTCGCGGCCAATCGCCGAAATCACCCCGGTTGTCAGCGTATGATCAAGACCAAACGGATTTCCAATCGCCAGTGCTTTCTGACCGACAAATATCTCATACCCCTCTTCAGGAACTGAAATCGGCGAAAGCTCACCAGCAGGCGCATCAATTTTCAGCACTGCAATATCCTTTTTCGGCTCAGCACCAACCAGACGGGCCGGATAGGACTTGTGATTGTACAGCGTCACAGTAAGTGTGGATCCGTCAGCAACGACATGATAATTCGTAACCACATAGCCGGATTTGTCCCATATAAAACCAGACCCCGTTCCAGCAGGAACTTCCATGGCTTCCTGCATCCACATGGACTGAACAACGCGGTTCTGCGTAACATAAACAGTCTGCGGTGCTGCTTCATTAAATATATCAACGGTGTTCTGCTCGTCTTCCAGTCGAAAACGCTTTTCCGTATTCCTGCGATGATTCGCTTTGCCGCTGCTCTGAATGCCGTCGGGAGCCAGTACCGGAATGTCCCGCACCGCACGTTCTCCTTTCACGTGCTCCAGTTTCTGATCAATTCTTGCCGCGATTTCCCGATCCAGACGTTCATCAATTTCCTGCGAAATCTTTTTCTCAATCTGCCCGGAAAGCACTTCATCCGCCGAAGCTCCCTGCAAATTCTGCTGCGGCCCACACCCTGCAGCACACAGTACAGCCAAAACGATGATCCCCAGATTATTCCACATATTTTTCATTTTAACAGCCTCACTTCTGAACATTCCATATTTAAGAAGACAGCAGCACAGCCAGCGCCCTTCAATCACATCATATTTGCAATTGAGCGCATGTCGTTCAAATGCCCGATACGTCCCATATTTCCAGCTGATTTCCGGATAAAGCCGCCAGGCGGTTTCCTGTGGCATCAAACACCAGAGAATCGACAGCGGCATCTGCGCCATACATCGCCGTTATCTCTCCCTTTTCATTAACGAGAATTGTCCCTTTCTGAGTCCCAAGTGCAAAAACTTTTTTTGACGGATGTACCGCAATGGATGAAACCTTAAAGCTCTGGGAAAATTTTCTCTCAATGCGGTCTTCCACAATATTGATGACAAACGTAGATATGGTTGTCATCACAATCATGGCAGTATGATCGCTGGAGATTCTTATTTTTTTCGTGTTCAAGGAAACTTCACTTATCCCTGCCAAAAGCCAAGGATCTTCCCATGGGGACATCGTAACTTTTCCATCCACTGTCACCCCAACCAGATCCTCTCCATTGGCAGTCACCCCAACGACATAACTGTTCGGACTATTGTCAAAAACATAATAACCGGAAGAAACCTCATCCACATTCAGTTCGTAGCGTTTATAAGGCGATGTGAGCTTAAGTTTTGATGAATCGACAAAAGCCAGAGCAATAATCATCTGTTCCGGAATTTCAGTTCGCTTGTAGACTTTTTCCCGCACCGTATCGATGACCCACAAAATAGATTTGTTGATATCGGAAGCCAGCCATTCAAAAGAAGAAAGCACAATTTTTGAGCCATCGGCATTCACAGCCATGGCACGAACATCCTGCGTCAGAACGGGATACGACATCAACAAAGGTGCTTTTGCGGAAGAAATGCGTTCCAGAAACCGCTGAGCCTGCTGCCGGTATGCGGCCCGTTCCTCGGTTTTGACATACCGTTCCAAATAATACTTAGCGTCACGATATCGCCCGAGTTCATACAGCCGATACGCAGTCTGATAATCATTCTCGCAAAGCGGTTCAAAAAAAGCATCCGTGAGGAACGTAAACCCCGGATCGAGAGAAACGCCGTCCAGAAAAGCCTTTCTGGCCTCATCCCATTTATCAAGACGAGAAAGTGCGACGGCCAGACCAAATCGTGAGTGAGGATTTTCATCATAAAGTTCAATGGAACGACGATATTCCTCAACAGCTGCCGAACTATTTTCCTCTATCATCCAGAGTTCGGCGACATTGCTTTCGACAAAAGCCCGTTCAACATCTGTATTTCCCGGACAGTCCTCATACCGTTTGCGCGCCATTTCCCAGCGATGAAGCTTTGTCAGTGTCGTAGCTTCATTAAAGCACATGCGGTCAATCACATCCTGACTCGTTGCAATTTCTGTTATTTTTTTAGAAAGCGTCAGGGCCTCCTCATACTTTTCGTTGCGCTGATAAAGGGAAAAGCACAGTTCATAGAGGGAAATTTTTCTGGATAATTCGAAATCTTCTGGCAAATCATTCATTGCCTGTTCACAGTAAGTCAGGGCCGAAGCATACTGTTCGGCGGCGAAAGCCTGCGACAGTTTCTTAAGGCTGTCTTCAATGCGAGAAACAGAATCCACCTGTTTTTCAGATGCTGTTCTGCTTTTTTTTGTCTTAGTTTTTGTTTTTTTATCCGATGACTTATTTTGGGCGGAACGGCTATTTTCATGCTGATTCTGCACAGTCGAACTCTTCTGACCATCCTGGGCAATCGCATAGCCAGAGAAGAACGTCAATGCCAGAAAAGCCACACATCCATGTTTAATACACTGACCAATATTCATCCCTGTCTCCGTCAAATCCGCGTTATCATTTATTTATTCCGAAATCAGAAAACATCCGAGGGATATAACGCAATGCCAAACAATTGCAATCCAACTGGACGTCACATATTTACTGTTATAAATGATAATACGCAATGCGTCTCATCATTTGATTCTGATTTGATAAAGGAAAAGTCACCATGGAACACAAAATTCTCGTCATATTATCCCCAGGTTTTGAGGAAACAGAAGCCATTACAGTCATCGATATTCTTCGTCGAGCCGGTCTGCAAGTCACGACTGCATCGCTGGAAGAAAACTGCAGCACCCGAGGCTCTCATGGCATCACGGTCGAAGCAGACATTGCATTTTCAGCCGCTGCTGATGATTACAGCTGCATTGTGCTTCCGGGAGGCATGCGCGGTGTTGAAAACATGCTCTCAAGCAAAGCGTTGATGGATTTTGTTCAAAAGATGTCCCTGAAAGACACCATACTGGCCGCAGTATGTGCGGCGCCGCTCGTTTTTGATCAGTGCGGCCTTCTTGAAAAGCACAAATTTACATGTCATCCATGCGTATATGAAAGGATAAAGTCGAGCGGAGTTCAGGAAACGCCAGTATGCACTGATGGAAAGTTTGTAACAGGGCGTTCAGCCGGATGCGCAATGGCATGGTCTCTGGAACTCGTTCAAAAGCTGACGGGATGTATATCCACATCACTTCTGAATGGACTCCGCCTGCCATGAGGTCAACAGACCCCCCGGCTTTTCGAATCCCCTGTCCGGTTTGAGTATTCATCCCAAAACATCATGAGGTCAAACCGGACTCCAAATCATTCTCATAACAACATTTGAAAAGCCGAAATCCACACCAGTTCTAAAAAAAGTATGGAGTGAAAAAAAACACATCAGGGATAAAAAAAATGTTTCGCAGGACACAATCTTGCACGAAGG
>JAZRWV010000397.1:0-7951 GCA_045599925.1 Myxococcota bacterium | reverse complement strand
TCACATTGCCGCTCATATCGTAAATCCCCGTCGACGTTTTGCAGCCGGTATGACCGCCGGTCACATCCGATTCGACACCGGATGTGTCATTACATGTCCCGGATTTATAAGAGTCGCCATAGGGATACGTCTGCTTACAGGCTGCAATCCACTCTGCCTTTGTACAAAGCCGTTTGCCGGCATCGATACAGGCATTTCTGGCATCCGTATAAGTAATATTGTACCACGGAACGGTGTTCTGATAGTTACAGGCCAGCGTGACCCCCGTTCCGGATGTCGCAGAAGTCGCATTTGAACGTGATGCTTCAAAGGCATCGATGAGAAAATCACCACTTTCAAATGAAACAGAAACGACCTGAGCTTCCGCCTCACACACCTCTTCGAAATCACAGCCAGTCATTATGGCAAAAGAAGCAAACCCAAGAAATGCTGTGATAAATGCAAATCGTTTCATGATGAATATCCCGTTTTTTAGATGACCCTGAAAAGCGTTTGTCCGGCAAAGAAAAGATCACCCTGTTCAACGCTGGTCGCTTCGTGAATTTGAATATAAGTTCCATTCGAGGAATGATCGATGAGAATGCCACCGCGTTGTGTCCATCGAATTGAAAAATGCTTATCACTCATTTTTTCATCCTCCGGGAAAGTGAAATCACCTTCGGTTCTGCCGACAATTATTCCGCCATCCGGTGCCATACAGGCGCGACCGCGCCGACCGCCGCGCAAAATTTCCACAATCCGGAAATGCTCACCTCGACAAGGTGCCGCATAAAACTCCGTTCCATATTCTTCTGTAAAGTGATCATTCGAAAAATACTGAAACAGAAAATAATGATCACCTGCACGAAGAATATCATTGTCATGCAAAAGAACTTTGTCTTTCGCCCGAAGGAAAACTCCATTCAAAGAATCGAGATCTTCAAGAACAGTCTTATCCTTGCGTGTGGCAAGCCGTGCATGTTGAGGAGATAACGTAGCGTCCTCTGAAATCACAATATCAGTATCTTCACGACCGATCGTGCATGATGGATAGGCTGGATAAAAAGTCCCAGCATTTCCCCCTGTCATTGCACGAACAGCACGTCCCTTCATGCCTTCGTAATCCGAATACGGAACTGCGGAATCTTCAACTTTTGTGCTTTCATCAAGAGGTGCACCGCAGACATTGCAAAATTTAAATCCCGGTCGAACCGGCATGCCACATCGATTACATAATTGACTCATAATTCCATCCTCCGGAACAGTCACATCTTCTTAATTTATAAGATATGGCGAGCTTTGGCAATGTCGTATATCGTTCGCTTGGCGTTTAATATAACTATGAGCTGGGATTGAGTCCAAGACTAAGCTTAAAGCTGGAGCTCTTTCATCAAAACCCAAAAGAATGCACTCAGTCTGATGCTGCTTAATCAAAAGAGCATCCCCCATACAAGCAGGTGCACACCAAAGATTTAACACCCAATCAGGTTGGGAAGGAGCCAGCCAACTCCAAAAATAATGATGACGATGATTAAAAGATGAAAATCATTGCGTTTCATAACATTATTCCTTCAGGGACAATCATTATCCCATTCTAACTATAAGAAACACCCGTGCCAATTAAGAATATCCATATAAATCAATATGTTATATTTATTTTAATATCATTTGAAGTTCAAAAGCATGACATTTGGATCATAGTCATGGAAAGAGTTTACTCAATGTTTATTGGGCGGTGGGCGGTGGGCGGTGAGCGTTGTGAAACAGCAAACTGAAAACTGAAAACTGTTCATTGCATCAAATCCAAGTCGTGCCTAATGCACGGAAAATAATGTGGAGGGATTCGCAGGCCCCTGGGTAGCACCTAATGGCACAAACACCGGGCTATTATTACCGAACCACGCCGGGGTTCTGGGGCTCGCATCCCATAACGAATAACGAGTAACGAGAAACGTAAGCCAAGAGACGTAAGTCAGAATTAAATTTCCTCCATTCGGCATAACGACGTCGCAACTGAATACAGAATACTGAATACAGAAAACCAGTGTTGTTCTTTGCAAAAAACTACAGAATTTAGTTGACGTAACCAATCGGTAAAACCTACAATTTTATATTTAGAGTAAACAGGCGTAAGCCTCACGAGACAGGGAGATGAGACGATGATTGACCAGACAAAAGACAAGAAAGACGACGTTCTAGCTCAGAAACTTGATGCGAAAAAGCAGGATGCCGATCAGGCTCTAAAATTAGCTCAGGAAGAAAAAGAGAAAGCTGAGTTAATGAAAGCCCAATCCGGAAGTGAGAAGCTAAAAGCACAACCGGATTCAAACATGGCCAACACAATGCAGCCCATTGGTTCTGCCAAAATTACAGCCGACAAAGCAGAGGTCCATTCCGAACCGGAGAAAAAAGGTTCTGTGGTAGGTTCGTATTCTTCGCAGCAAAAAGTGGATATTCTTGAGCGCAAGGGCAAAGAGCTCAAAGTCCTTGTAGATGGAAAAATCGGCTATATTTCGGCGAAAGACACCGATGACAGAGGTGTATCCGGGACGGAAAAACAAGCAGTCGAACCCATCGGTAAAGCCAAAATCAGTGCACTTGCGCTGAAAATACATCGTTCAACAGGCAATGATCCCAACTATTTCGGCACACTTCGCATGGGTGATTGCGTGAATGTCTATGCCGAAAAAGACGGCTATCTTGAAGTCCATGTTGGCGATCAAATCGGCTATATTTCTGCAGAATATACGGATTATGAAGGTGCTCAAAAAGGCAAAACGATTGAGCCAAAGAAAGGTAATTCTTTTGAACAGGCGCCTGCAGAACTTCAGGAACTGCTGACGAAAGAAAGCCTGACAGTGAGTGAGATCGCAGAGGCTCGTGATATGATTGCCAAATGTCCGGAAACGATTCGCGGTGATCTGTACGAAGCACTTCAGACCAAACCGACACTTGCCAAAGAAGTCAATGACAAAGCCCGTCCGGAAGAAGCCACCGAATTTGCCAATCTGGCGAGCAGTCTGGAACTTCTCGGCATTCAAAATCCGTCCAATGATATGTCGTATGCGGCTTATCTTGAACAGCTCAAACGGGATCAGAAACTTCCGGAATCAGGCGGCATGCAGAACTGGGGCAGTGTTGCCAATGCAATGGGCGTAAGCTACAGTGCAATGGTCAGCGCCGGTGATCGCCGTGCTCTGGAAAAACCATTTTGGTCAAAAGATGCCCGCGAACAACTCCGTCAGGGACATTCCGTCATGGCATGCATCAACCATCAGGCAGTTCGCATTGAAGCCGTTGAAGACAAAGGTCTTGTTGTTACCCTTCCGGAATCTGAAGGCGGCGTTGTTTCAAGTCTGAGTGGCTTTGAATCCTATCATGGCAAAGCGGAACAGAAAGGACGCGGGAAACGTGGTATTCTTTCATTTGATGCGCTCACCAACGCAGGCGTGGATTGGGTTATTTCACTCGGCTAATTCATTTTCTGGTTTTATGATTTGAAAAGAGGCATTCCAAATGGAATGCCTCTTTTTTTGTTGAGGATTAAGCTTTTGCAGTACGAGGATTAAGCTTTTGCAGTACAAAGAAGCAGCCTGTGGCCGTGTGTAAAACTAAATCTTACAAATTTGTTAGAGATATGGTAGAATATTGGGCCTGTCTGAAATGGCTAAATTTTCAGGCAGCATATATTTTGTAAAATAACGATAAATCAAGGAACACACAATGTCCGCAGCTACGATGTATGATAAGAAAAAATTCGACAAACGCCTGATTGAACGTCATCTCGAAGGTGGAGCCATTTCGATGGCCCGCATTACCGAAGCCGAACTCAAAGCCCATTTGGATGAACTTCCGGACCTCGCCGATGAATGCGACCCCGTAACAGTTGAACAGCCCATTTGCGCAAAGAAAGATGCTCAAGAAGCGGAAGATGCCGAATAATATCAGGAGCTTGTGCGATGTCTGAGAATACTTCTGACGGAATGCCATTTTCTGCGTTTGTTCTTTCACTTTCGACGAGTGCGCTTGCCGCACTTGGCCAGTGCGATGATCCTGCATTTGTGGATCTGCCACGGGATACAGAAATCGCTCGCAATAATATCGACATACTTCTCATGCTTCGCGCCAAAACACAGGGTAATCTGACATCAGATGAGGAAAAGCTCCTTTCTCATGTCATTTACGATCTTCAGATGCGGTATCTGCGCGAGACTCAGCGATAGAGTCAGCGCCCCAGCTATTAGAATAACGATATGACACAGATATTTTGTGGATGTTCTGATCTGCCTCATGATCGGCGAGCATTCTATCAGAATGCGACAGCCATCGAGCACAGAGTCGGTCTTTTTGCGCCCCCCAAAGCACGTGTATTAAAGTCATGGGCTGAAGACGCTGCAAATGCCAAGTCCCCCATGCGAACCATCTGGGTTGCATGGCAGGCTTTTACGCACCGTCCCGGCGATATTCGCAAGGGATTCGGCATGAAACTCCAGCCGGGTGATAATCCCGCCAATCTCGGTCATTTTCAGAAAACACCTGAAAATCTCCGCGTGTGGACGCGTATTAAAGAACAGGCTGTCAATGTCGGTGCTTCACATATTCTGCTCGAAACTTCGGCCAATTTTACGCCATCCGATGCCAATAAACGGGCGATGGAAGCATTTGCCAAAGACTGGGCTGAACTTCCCGAAAATATAAAACTCGTCTGGCATCCAGCCGGTTTCTGGGATCGCGAAGAATCTGCCCTTCAAGCCCAAAACCTCAATATGATACTCGCCATTGACCCACTCGTCGATGAACGTGAACCACTCCCCGACTGCGAAGAAATCTATTTCCAGATGCTTGGCCGTCATGGATTGCTCGACAATTATTCTGACGACGATTTGGCATGCATCCTCAATGCTGCTGCTCATTACGACGATGTAAGCATCATCTTCCGCACTTGCGATTCACTCGGAGATGCCAAAAGATTGCTCAAACTTTCGGAGACATACGAACCGACCGATGATTTCGAGTTCGATGAAGATGACGAAGACTTCGACGAAGACTATGACGAAGACGACTTCGACGACGATGAGAATGAAGATATAGAGTAGCTCGCCTTTTTATCTGATGATAAATACGGCTCGCAGGCCGGACTATTGGCGTTGCCAATACGTCCGGCTTTTTGTTTTCAGCGTTTTGCTTTATGAATCATTCAGATTTTTATGTCGGAAAAAGTCTCGAATTCATCGTCAACATCCGAACCTGATTCGACATCAAAATGAAGTGACAATGGACGTCGAATGCGAATCGTGTGCATCCCAAGAGACTTTGGACCAGCGAAGTCTTTTTTGGGGTTATCCGCGATATAGACGCATTGTTCATAAGGGGTATTGAGCGTCCAGGCAACGAGCTGAAATGAAGCTGGTGCAGGCTTGGATGCACAGGTTTCTTTGGTAAAAATGGGGCATTCTATCCATGGAAGAAGCCCAAGTGCACGGAATTTGGCGCGCTGGGAGTGAATGGGTCCATCGGAAATCACCCCCGTACGCGCGCGAAGATTGTAAAGGAATTCGCGAGCATCCTCGCAAAGCGAGATAGCTGGTGTGTGATTGCGATAAATATCGACGAGTTCGGCCGTTTCCTGCATGACCTGAGGAAATGACTGTTTTGCTAAATCGAACGTATTTCCCCGAACACCGGATTCGAATAAAGACCAGCATTGCTGACCAAATTCGGGGAGTCCAATCATTTTTCCGACGGCAGAAAATCCGGAAAAGACGTAGTCGCGTTCGAGATAAAGCGTGTCATCGATGTCGAAGATATAAGCGTTGTATTTCATATCAATGTGCAGGGTGCAATGTGTCATTCAATGAGCAATTGGATGTTTTACCGGTCCGTTCAATAATGCGGCGTTGCATGCAACGCCGAGACAATGAGCGTTTAAGCTTTATGTGGTTATAATTGCACATTGCACATTGCTCATTGTTTTCGCGCGTATTGGTGCAGCCGATAGCGCGAAATCCAAAGGCCGTATGCGCCCGCGCATAGGCCGAAATGCACGGCGTATTGCGAAGCAATAGACGGGCGTCCCCTAAAAATCATGCATTCTCGCGAAGCGTATCGATAACATTCCGCAACTCGAGCGCATTTTGTTCGGGCAGGGAGCAGTTGATAAAGATATTTGAACCGATTTCGAACCCCGCCGTTTTGCTCAGTCTGGGAATAATCGAAATGTACCAGTGATACTCATCGTCGTGAAGATAAGTAGGCGCGGAACGAATGACAAAATTGAAATCGGGATGATTGAGCAGTTTTTCCTGAGAACGCAGCACGTAGAAGAGAATTTCGGCGAGTGCAGGGATTTGTTCATCGGTCATCCGGCTAAAGTGCGCGTGGTGATCGAGGGGGAAAATCCAGGTGTGAAAGCTCGAAAGTGCGGCATATGGCAGAAATGAAACAAAGTGCTTATTTTTATAGATAATGCGGACATCCTGTTCCATTTCGCGCTGAAGCATATCGCACATCAGACAGCGATGAGTTTCCTGCAAATATTGATGCGTCACATCGAGACGTGTCTGAATCTGGCTGGAAATAATAGGCGTTGCGATGAGTTGGGAATGGGGATGAATCAGCGAAGAGCCAGCTTTTTCGCCATTATTCTTGAAAAGAATGATGTGTTTGACGCGTGGATCCTGCTCGTGAAAGCGATATCGTTCGCGATAAGTGCGCAGAATGTCAGAAATTTCGGGAATAGAAAGCTGTGTGATTCCGCGATCGTGTCTTGGAGAATCGATGATGACTTCGTGAATGCCGAAACCATCGATTTTAGGCTGAAAGAAATCGCCGGATTCAGTTGGATTGAGATCGTCATGGAGGGCAGGAAATTTATTTTTAATCACGCGCGTCTGCCAGTTCGAGTGCGGATGCGCAACGGCCGGAATGCGAAAGACCTCTTCGGCTGTGAGGGCTTCATTTCCTGGGCAAAAAGGGCATGTCGGATCGAGAGGTGGCAGTTCCATCGGTGGAATGGACTGTGCGAATTCCATCGGTCTTTTGGCGCGTTCGGTGGCGATGATAACCCATTCACGAGTGAGAATATTGAAACGAAATTCTGGCATTAAAGTGTTCTTTATCGAAAGAGAACGAACAAAAAAAGCCGCGGACGCGCGAAGGCATCAGCGGCTTTAATACATCACATCCCCGAAGGGAAATGAAATCAATCCTCGGCCTGATAGGGCAGAAGAGCGATATGGCGAGCGCGCTTGATAGCACGGGCGAGTTTACGCTGGAAGCGAGCGGAAACGCCAGTGATGCGCGAAGGCAGAATCTTACCGCGCGGGGAGAGAAAACGTTTCAGAAGCTGAACATCTTTGTAATCGATGGTCAAAGAAACATCGGATTTGAAGGGACAAGCTTTACGTTTTGCACGGTGGAAACCACCACGAGCGGGAACGCGGGCTGCTGAATCGGCTTTTACGTTTGTATCCATCTTAGTACTCTCTCCAAATTACATTTTAGTAGGAACTTCGGCTGAACATTTCGGGCAAACCCAGAACATTCCGCTTGGTTTGGAGTGACGCACCATTTTGATGATGCTCATATCCGATTCAGTACCCTTGGCCATGCAGACCGGGCATTTTTTCTTGTAGACAACTTTTTTGGTTGTCGAAATCTTAGCAGGACGCTTTGCGGCCATCTCAAAATTCCTTATTCCGGCAGAAAATCCTTCGCATTATGGGACATCCGGAACCCCTGTTCCGGACTCACGGGAGACCCGTCCGGATACGGTCGCCCAAATCGAAGCGGCGCGCCTTTTAGCATTTCCCATTCGATTGGTCAAGAATATTCCATAAGTCAAGGCTTTATCCGTTACAACTCAGTCGGGGGGTAAAAAAAATCACTCGATAATGACGAAAAACCTGTTCTTTTTTCCTCAAATCAGGCAAATACTGATTGCTACACGTTGTAGCGCATTTGCATTGGTTTT
>JAZRWV010000396.1:0-8533 GCA_045599925.1 Myxococcota bacterium | reverse complement strand
ACCAAAACGTCACCTTCTGAATGTCATCAGTTGACATTCCGCATTTGACCATGCGTTTTGCCATTTCTTCAATTGCATCCTCAACAATTAGCGGCTTTGCATCCTCAATGATTTTAAGTTTTGCCTTTTCAATGACTTCTTTATCGTGTTTCTTAAAATATTCGTCCATCGCTTTATTGACGTTCATATTCTGACCTCCTTTGTCTTTCTCGATTGGTATTTCACATTCAGTCATGGTTTCCAGTAATCTTACATCCTCGATGCTGACATCGGCCATTTTCGGATGATGCCGCAAATAATTATAGTAACTCTCAGAACCGTTGTCGACATACTGCTTAAAAGCTTCGAATATCGTCCCCCAGTTCGATTCCATGCGTTTATAGTCCGATTCATCCATTTTGAGCGGTTCGATGAGATTGAGACAGAAATTGGGAATGACAGCTGATGGATTTCGTTTCGGCGTTATCCGTTTCGCGTTGACAATAATCAATCAGTAGACGTTGCAGCGTTGCTGCTATATGCTAGGTATTAGATATACATAGCCATCCGATCAGATGCACCCATTTCTTCCGCGCTATTGGCACAGAGGTGAATTTGGGCAAACCCTCCCGCTTAGACAGGTAAGAGATTAGATAAATTGAATTTTAGTCTGTTGGTGGAACAGCAGTTAGAGATACTTCATTTGCTTTACAATTTGTAGATCCATCTTCTGAGCTAACGATGGCTGAGATTTGCCCATCTGGATAACCATATAAGCAGAATGTTGAGTCTTTGGCTTCGTTTAAGCTGGCACTTGCACTCGTGCCAAAAGAAGATTGAATGGCGACAGCTTCCGGGCCTGTTTCGATTTCAGCTGCCGTATTAGATATATACATATAATAATAGTAAAGCGGACTGACCACTTCGACATGAAGTTTCAACCAGGCCCCATTTGCTGTTTTAGATAAAGCAATTTGCTCTGTCACGGTCGCATTAGCACCTGGAACTGTGGGCATAGATTTAACCCCGATAGACGTCTCAGATGCAGGCGTTCCGAGCCCCACAGAAGTACTCCCTGTACCCGGATATTGTTTGGTGATAGACTCCATGCCATCTTCTGAATAGTGTTCCGCCTCGAACCATGCCACAGCACCTTTACCTATTGCATTAAGGTTAGTTTTGGCTTCTGAAGTTTTGGAATGCCTGATGTACTGCATAAACCCCGGAATCGCGACAGCAGCAAGGATTCCGATGATGGCAACGACAATAATGAGTTCGAGAAGGGTGAAGCCTTTAGCCGAATGATATATATGCTTTATTCTTGGTTGCAACATTCTTCTCTCCCTTACAATGTTTGCAGTTAGTAATAATCTAAATAATGTTATATATGAAATTACCTATATTAATTATGTTGTGTGTTAATAATATTACAAACTATTATATTATGAAGTTTATTAAATCCAATAACAATCTTAAAATAGTTTTATAAAGTAAAAAAGTTTTAGACAACAAAGCCCGCATATGCGGGCTTAATTATATTAGCAAATAGCTAAGTTAGAATTACGTGTTGTTGTTGTTCTGAATATTAGCATTTGCAGCTGTAACGGCTGTATTTGCGCTGCAGTTTTGAGCCCCATCCTCGGCACTAACAATAGCAGAAAGCTGTCCGTTATCTAATCCCCACATGCAGAAAACTGAATCTTTCTCAGAACTTAAGCTTGCTGTCGCACTGGCGCCAAACGATGAAGCTTCAGCTACTGCAGCTTGGTCCCCGGCAGCTGCTGTTCCACAAATATAAGCATAATAATAGTAATAAGGACTATCAATTTGGAATTTCAATTTTTCCCAAGCAGCTTTCGCTTCGGCTGTGGCATCTGAGTCCAAACCTGGTGCATGTTTGACACCAACAGTACTTGAACTTGCAGCTGTACCATAACCGACTACCGCTCCGGATGTACCCGGATATATTTTTGTTCTTGATTCTAAACCATTTGCTGAATAATGTTCAGCCTGGAACCACGCAAGAGCGCCTTTACCAATTGCATTAAGATTCGTTTTAGCTTCTGACGTCTTAGAATTCTTAATGTACTGCATGAACCCCGGGATAGCGACTGCAGCGAGGATACCGATGATGGCAACGACGATCATGAGTTCGATGAGGGTGAAGCCTTTATCCATTTTCTTCATCATAACTTTTCTCCTGCCCAGATGGGCGTTTTGCGGCGTTTTGCCGCGATTAAATCTTTAATTTCCAAAATGGAAATCAAAACTCTTGAGTTCAACGTTGAACTCAGCAATGCCGTTTATTACCAGAATTGTGCCAAGTCAACTTTTTGATCATTTTCCTTGTAATGACGCGGATTTCCTGAAATTAACTGCTCAAAAACTGCCAAAAAATGACAATTTTACATGCGCGTTTTTGGGCAACTGACAAAAATTGTCAGTCAATGGGGTGACAAAATTTGTCAATTTTAAGTTCATAACCCCAAAATAATGACATGAGAATTATCTTAAACTACATGTCGTTTTAATACAGTTGAGTACTGTATTTTACATTAACAAGAGGGGTTATTATGGCTCAAGTCAAATCCGTTTCCGGTATTCCATGTCTCTATGTTTATCATTATAAGAATGGTCTTAAGCGGTATTTCGTCAAGACACAGATTAAAAATCAGATTTATCGCCTTACACTTGATTTATCTGATAATCCAACAGTTACAGAATTGAGGAAAAAGGCCCGAAAAGCGATTTCCATGCTCAAAAAGCAGACGCATCATCATCGTACATTCGAATCGTACGTTCAAGAATATATCGTCGTTCATCAATTAAGCCCTAAAACAGCCAGAGCATATGCCGCAATCTTAAGTCATTACTCTTTTGATAATGAACAAAATGCCAAAGAAATACAGAAAACACTTAGAACTCAGATTAATGCCTGTCAAATTGCGCGAACAGTAAACGCATTCTTTAACTGGCTGATTCGAAACAATATCAGTATTATCAACCCAGCCGCGAATATTAAAATCCCTAAAAGCAACATCAGGAGTCGCACATTGTCATCCCATGATATTAAATATTTTTATGAAGAATTGAGGAAATATGGCCCTGAAACAGAATTATTTGGACGGCTTTTACTCGAAACCGGTGCAAGAGTAAGTACGATTTATGCCATAAAATGCGGTGATTTGTATTCAAATGGCATTCAACTTCATAACATTAAATCAGGTCGCGATTATCGTCTTCCCGTTCCATTAAAAGAAGATACAAACCGATTGTTTGAAGAATTATCATCGTCTAAAGACCAGAATATGCCTTTATTCAGTTTAAGCGTTCATACATTAACATCACATCTGCGAAAAATACTCGACAATTTATTCAACACCAATCCCAATCGAGAGCGCATTGTCATTCATTCTTTGCGCCACACAGCGGCCACACTGGCGATTCAAAATGGCGTTCCAATCGATGTCGTCAGTCGTATGCTTGATCATGTGAATATCAATACAACCTATCATATTTATGCGAATTTAAATCAAAATCAGCTCAATAGAGGTTATTCCATGTTATTTAAATCGTTATAATCAAAAGATTTGGCGAGCGTATTGCAAAGCAATAGCGAGCCAGCGCAGCCGTATTCGCAAAGCGAATAGGCGCGCATACAGCACCAAAACGATTTTATCCTTTGGATAAAGGCTTCACCCTCATCGAACTCATGATCGTCGTCGCCATCATCGGTATCCTCGCTGCAGTCGCTATCCCGGGGTTTATGAGCTACATTAAATCCTCCAAGACGAGTGAAGCAAAAGAAAATTTGAAAGCAATTGGTGAAGGTGCATTAGCATATTTTCAAACAGAACATCCAAGCGCTGATGGTTTAACCGTTTCAACATCAGCTTATCCCGCAAATACAACGGAAACAACTGGAGTGGTACCAAATACAATTACTCCAGGTTCCAAAGTTGATCCGTCAGCAGCTGCTAATGCTGCATTGCTTAATGCTCAACCGTGGAGTGATTTGAAATTCCAGATTTCAAAACCCTTCTTCTATCAATATTCATATGTCACGGCTGAAGGTACAATTGCTAATGATTTGTTTGGCGCAGCCGCTAATGCAAGTTTATCCGAAGCATATGACTCTGTGTTCTTTATTAAAGGTAATAATTGTGGCGTCGTAACAGCAATTATTGAAGGAACTCCAAGTGGTAGTAGACAAGCAGCGACAAGTGGTACAAAAGTTACGAATTGTAAAGGTGGTACTGGTAATTAATTAATCCCAACCTAAGTCTTGTCTAGTATTTAAAATCCCCCGCATTGCCGGGGGATTTTTCTTCTCAAGTAAGTAATGAGAACGTCTTTCTAATCAGTATCCGCTAATTTTTTATTTATATATGATTTAGTTTCGTTCGGTAATGTTTAAATATCTAGCGATAAATTGACGCGGTGTTATAATTTCAGGTTTTTCGATCACCACGTTTTCGAAATCTTTATCGCCTGTAATGAAAATGTCAGAATCAGCAAGAATCGCAGAGTAAAGCACTTTTTCATCATCGATATCACGGATTTTAAATAAATCATGATTGGGAAGTGTCTGCGGTGTCATGATTACTTCGCATGGCAATGCTTCAAAAAAAACGCTCCAATGCTGAAACAAGCGAAGGCTTTTTGCGTTTTACAACTTCATAGCACTCATTTATTACGTATGTTGAAAGCAGAAGTTCATGATTCTCACAGATATAGCACAGCATATTTGACAATTCATAACTTCGAAATGCGGCAATGGAGAAAAGAATTTTGGTATCGAGTATAATACGCATAAATCATTTCCACTGAGAAGGAATATAATGAATTCCTTACTTTGGTAAGATATTAGACTGGGACGTCGTATGAATGATTAGCCTTTAAATTATCAAGCTTTAACATATCGCTGTAATGAGCTTTTAGGTTTATCGGGCATGGTGAGTTTTAATAAACCTTGATCTAAAAGCGGTTGAATGATTTTTGTCATCGTGTAATTGCGGGATTTGCCGGTAAATTGGGTTAGTTCTTCGCGAGTGCGAGGAATTTTGCAGAAATTCACGATGGACAACTCTGAATTTTCAGTCATTTCATAATCATTATGTATGATGACTTTAAATTCACCGTGCAGAATAGAAAATTCAGGTTCCGACAAACCTGATAATTCGAGTTCACGACGCATGGTTGGAATGCCTGAATAACGATTTTCTGTGATATGCAGGAGTTCGAGAATATTAGCGAGTGCTGCATTGCGGGTTTCAGGTCGAACATGACCAAGTGAATCTAATGTCATGCGTCCATAAAGGGAACCTGGGTTTGTGATTTCAATGCGATTTCGGAACATCTCAATTCGAATCGGTGTATTTTCTGAATAAATACTGTAATCCCGATGAACTAAAGCATTCAAAATGGCTTCGCGTATAACTTTAATTGGGTATTCTGGTTTATCTGTACGCCCCCCATTTTCATTAATAATCGTTCGCATTCGGCTGTTTCTTCGTACAAACTCAACTGCAGTGTTAAGCATTTCCGGAATGGCTCCAGTTATGCGTTCATTATCGATAAAACGCTCCTGCGAAGCCCCAATTTCCCCCATTGCATTGCCTGGTAATGCAACGGCAATGATACATAACTGAGGATAATAGGCTTGTGGATATTTCGAAAATGCCATCATTCCGGCAAGCGTTGGTTTTCCATCTTGTACAACTCCCATAAACTCAAGCATTTCTGATTGAGAAACATTGTTTTGTAAATTGCTTCGCTCTGTTTCAACTCGCTGTACATATTCATCCAATCGTTCCCGATTCATCAGCTTAAAATTTGAGTTATCGCAAACTCTAAGCTCATCCCGAATACGTTTTTTGAAGGCTTCATAGCTATAGATTTCATATTCACTCATGGGTTCATCGGATTCCCCAACGCGAACATACGAGCCTTTAATTCGCCCAACTCCTTTATAAAAAACAGGCCTTTGAGAATAATCAGTTGCCGGAATTTCAGCAGAAACAACAGTTTTCCCATCGAATTCGCATAAAGTGAACAGGGCACGCACCGGCGGCTCCATTTGTTTGCATTGCTCAGTCACTTTCTTTTGCAAATCCTGGGCGTCATATACGCCTGTCACGGAAAAATCATCTTTTTCAGAAACCCCAAATATGATGATGCCGCCTTCATCCTGATTGGAAAAAGACGAAAGACTGTCAAATAATCTCATTGGACACCCGTGTTCGGCTGTTTTTAATTCGATTGTTTGAGTTTCCGATTTTTGGCGCTGAATATTTCTGACTAGATTCTGTAATTCTTCTGGCAACATGATGTCTGTCCCCTTATTTTATGGTTCGCCAAATGAATGACGAATGAACAAATCTTACATGAAAAGCTAAAAGTGTTCAAGTTTGAATAGTAATCCAACAAGTTTGAACACATATTATTCAAACTGAACACAAAAATTGATAATCTGAAGCGAAAAACTCAAGAATTAACACAAATGTTGACAATTTGAATGCACAAGTATCAAGTTTGAATCCTCTATCGAACAAATCCCTTCTGACTGCATGCACAAATTTAGTGATAAGCACCATTTTCCAAAAAAAAATCCCCCAAAAATTCGTGATTTTATCCTTTGGATAAAGGCTTCACCCTCATCGAACTCATGATCGTCGTCGCCATCATCGGTATCCTCGCCGCTGTCGCTATCCCGGGGTTTATGCAGTACATCAAGAATTCTAAGACATCTGAGGCTAAGACGAATCTTAATTCCATTGGTAAAGGTGCTCTTGCTTGGTTCCAGGCTGAACATTATGATGCAACAGGTATGAGCGCAAGAACAAAAGTTTACCCAGGAACAGATGGCTCCGCTATTGGTTATGGTACGCCAGCAAGTGCCAACACTATTGGTGTTAAGTCAATGCCTGGAAATGATAGTTCTTCATCTACATTAACAGGTGATGAGCTGAGCGCTTATCTTAAAACAGCAGAGGGGGCGTGGGTAAAATTAAAATTCCAGATCGATAGCCCAATCTACTATTATTATTCATATATATCAGGAACGGCAGCCGGCAATGACGGTAATGGCGATCCGGTTGCAGCTGCTGAATCCTCCACATTTGGCTCAAATGCTACGGCAAGCTTAAGTGCTGAAAAAGATTCGATTTTCTGTATGTGGGGTACTGCCGACGGCAAATTATCTGCTATTGTTGATACTGCAGATGGTGCGACTAATTGTACAGCTAATACGCCATCCCTTCCCGCCACTTAATACAAGCCCGCTTATGCGGGCTATATTACCTATATTTTGACATTTTATATATATTATCTCGCAACTAACAAGCCATGGTTGAATTTCTGCAAGGATAATGAATTTTAACGTTTTAATAATAATCAAATGCAGACATTATATTAACCTTCTGGGGATTAGCCATCTGGATTATATGATTTCATCATATCAATATGGATGTGTGTTGATATTTCAAATTCGAGAGTCAGTAACATTTGCAAATGATGTGTTCATGAAGATTATTCCTGACTGCAAAATGTTATGGAGAGAGAAGTATGTTGCAACCAAGAATAAAACATATATACCATTCAGGTAAAGGCTTCACCCTTCTCGAACTCATGATTGTTGTCGCCATCATCGGTATCCTCGCCGCTGTCGCGATTCCAGGATTTATGCAGTACATCAGGCATTCCAAAACGTCAGAAGCCAAAATGAATCTCAATGCACTTGGAATTGGTGCTGTATCGTGGTATCAACTCGAACATTATTCAGAAGATGGTATGGAGTCGATTACCAAACAGTATCCAGGCACAGGAAATACTGCTGTAGGTCTCGGAACGCCCGCTTCTGAGACATCTATTGGCATTAAATCCATCCCTATAGTTCCTGGGACTGGTGCGACCTATGAAGAACAACTTGCATTAGCAAGAACGCCTGATGGTGCTTGGATGAAACTTCATGTCGAAGTGGTCAGCCCTCTCTACTACTATTATATGTATATATCCAATACGGCTGCAGAAATCGAAACTGGCCCAGAAGCTGTCGCCATTCAATCTTATTTTGGCACGAGTGCCAGTGCCAGCTTAAATGAAGCGAAAGACTCAACATTCTGCTTATATGGTTATCCAGAGGGTAAACTCTCCGCTATTATAAGTTCAGAAGATGGTGGTTCAAATTGTAAACCCAACGAAGTCAGTCTTCCCCCTACAACAAACTAAAATTTAAGATTTAATATTAAAGCCCGCATAAGCGGGATTTTTTTTGCCTAAAATTTCCTCCGCGCCATTAGCGCGACTGAAATGGGTGCGTCTAATCGTAAGCTAAAACTATCTAGCGTCTGCGACGTATAGATAAATACCATAACGAAAAACATCGTATGCGTTTGGCGTTACATACAACGCCGAAACGTTGAATTGCATCCCGATACAATTCAGATGCAAAAAAATCGACATCCGACCTGTCACAATTTTTTTTCGAGGTAATCATTTTAGTGAGGACGAAATGGTGTGTCCTTACATGATGACTTTGAAAAGGAGGTTGTGA
>JAZRWV010000395.1:0-5829 GCA_045599925.1 Myxococcota bacterium | reverse complement strand
ATGAACGGCCTATTGCTTCGCAATACGGCCTTTTTTTTGTTTTTGAGTCAAACCGAATGCATTTGGGCTACGCTTTCGATGCAACCGATGATGCAAAGCAGCGTTTTCTGACACTTCTTATGGATGCTCTGCTCATGATGCTTTACTCCGGTTGAGATGCAACAGGTCCCAGCATTCATGTCTTTCTGGCATGGACGATTCGCATTCTTTTCGGTATATTTTCTCCGTTTTTTGAAGCCGTGTTTGGCTCTTTTGGATTTGAGGAGCACCGATTATGAAACAACATTTTCAGTTCACATCATGTTTATTGGCATGTGCCGTCGCCATTCTGGGGGGGTACGCATGTGATGAGGATTCATCTTCCGATTCAAAGGTATCAGGCTGTGTGCCTGAATGTAGCAATGAGCAGACTTGCAGCAATGGCGAATGTGTTCCCAAAACAGATGATACGGATAAAAAATGCGACCCGGAATGTGATGGGAATTCTGAAGAATGTGTGGATGGCGAATGTGTGCCCAAGGACATAGATGATGATGCCGTCTCTGATTCCTGCGATCCTGCATGTGACGAAAGACATACCTGTGTCGAAGGGATTTGTGCTCCAAAATCGGTTTCTGGTGGGGATGATTCGGATGTCGATAATGACGATGTCATCGATGAAGACACGACAGAGGTGGAAGACGATGAGCCTGTTGAGGATGATGTCAAATCTGTACTCGTCACACCGGTTGATGGGCTTGTGACCATTCAAAACAGCCAGAATGCGGTTTTCAGCATTTCTTTAAGTCATGCGCCAGCAAAAGATGTTGTCATTCCCATTTATTCTCAGAATGAAGAAGCTGGCACTTTGTCCAGTAACGGTTTGACATTTTCTCCCGATAATTGGGATAGTCAGCAAGAGATTACCATCACTGCGACAACCAAAACGCTTGAGCAAAAAGAAACCTCTTATGTCGTTGTCGTCGGGCCTTCACAAAGTGAAGATTACGACTTTAATAATCTCGAAGCTGTCAATGTCAAAGTCACTCATTTCAATGCAGAGAATTCTGGGGGAGTTGCACCTGACAAGTTGACGCTAAATATGACTGAAGCTTCGTTGTTGCTCAAGGGGGATCCCGTCAAGATTGTGGCCGAACTCGATAAATCGTCTTCCGATCAGAACATAACTTGGGAAATTAAGAACATCACGGATGATGTGGATATTAATAAACTGGTCAGTATTCAGTATGACAATGCCAGCCATTCGATAACACTTCAAAATAAAGTGATTCCCAATAGTTCTGCATGTATCAAATATAAACTCGATCTGGCCAGAACGCTTATTGTAACAGCAAAACACAGCAGTGGCGTGGATGCAAAGGCAACCGTTGAACTCAAACCCTATATGAAACTGGGGTTAACCCTGACTCAGCTCAAAGATGTCAGGAATTTGAAAACCCCAGGACATGCCAATAGTTCTTCCGACGAAGTTAAGGACGATCTCGACAACCTTAAATGCGGTTATTATGACGATCATACGACACAGGTATTGAATTACGATATGGTCAATGATGTTGTATCACCATTTGTTTATTCTGTAGGCGGTTCAAACTACGGAACAAGAGCCAGTGTGGTGGCAGCAGCAAGATTTCTTGTTTTGCAGTTTCCAAAGGATATTCCGTATGCCAGTGGTGAAATGTTTGATAGCGAGCCTGTTCCGACAACAGTAGCCCGATATACATGGACATCTTATGATTACAATAAGGATAGAAATAAAGTCCGCATCTTTGGCTTGAATTTGACGGAAAAGGCCTACAATAGTTTTACAAGTTTTGAGGACAGCAATGTCATTCTTGGCGGCAGCAAGGGTAAGATAACGCCCTGGGGGTGTAAAGTTACCTCTTACGTGAAAGATGGTGAGGCCGTGAAGTCTGGGGAAAAGACTGTAAAAAATCCGTTCAATGGTCTGAGATGTTCCGGGTTTGTTTCCTGGGCAATGATGAATGGGCGTTTCTATCTGAGCGATTGGGTTACGGCACTTTTTGGTCGTAACGGTCAATGCAAGGACGGGGACAACCTGCTTCGCAATTTCAGATGTGAAGACAATGTTTACGATACCAACGGCAAGCATTTGTGCAATGCGAATGGCAAACACTTTGCAGTATTCTCGAAACTCAATGAGTTAAAGGAAGAAGATTTTGTACATGTCAGTGATTTGACGACAAACTCTGATATTAAGGCGGGGGATTTGCTTCTCTATGGTAAATATAAATGTAAAAAGACGGCCGATGGTTGCAGCAAAAAAGCCAATGACTGTACGGGGGGTGGTGGACATGTTGCGATGATACTTGGCATTTCTCGCAAGGACGATGGGGCGATTAAATACGTTTATGTTGCGGAAGCTACAGGTTCTTCTGGTAATCATTTGAGGACATATTCGATTAAAAGTCTGAATGCGAGTGATTCCAAATGGCATTCGACGATGACTGAAAATAGCAAATCATGTACTTACAAAGACGCGCGTCTGATTAAAATGGATAATGTTTACAACTATTATCACACTAAGAATCCGGATAAGGTAAAAGAGGATTTGAATTCATATAAATATAGTGAGTTGTGGTTTTAGTCTTTAAATTTTGTTTGCGCGGCCGTATTGCAGATAGGCCGCGCCGCGCGATGTAGCGTCAGGCCCTGGCCTGACGCAAATCGGCGTCCCCAAAAATGAATAAAAGTCAAGTCATGAGAATCAAACGACGCGGCTATTTGCCGGAATACGATGAGCAGTTTGGGCCAAATGGCGTCGAACGACTTAAAGAAGCCGCTATTGATGCACTTTTTTTGCTCAATCGCGGATATGATACAAAACGTGCATCTCATATCGTCATGGAACATTATCAGCTTTCTGAAATGCAGCGAATAGCTATTTCCCGCGGACTTGATCCCGACAAAACTGTTGCGCGCCGTCAGCTTAATCGCCTCAATTCATCAGAACTTGCTGGACAGACAGTGTATGTCGATGGTTTTAATGCTGTTATTTTAATGGAGTCACTCGTTTCCGAGTCGCCAGTTTTTCGCTGTCTTGATGGGGCTGTTCGCGATTTGGCAAATCTAAAGGGATCCTATAAAATCATCGATAAAACCGAACCTGCGATTCGTTTGATTTTGGCTCAGCTCGATAAACTTTGCGTGTCAAAGGCGATTGTCAATATCGACAGTCCGGTTTCGAATTCGCGCAATCTCAAGGTTTTGCTGCTGTCTTTGGCTGCGGAATATGATGTCGAGGTTGAGGTTAATCTGATCGATGCTTGTGATAAGTCTTTTTATGGCAAGCCATGTGTGATTACGGGCGACTGCATCGTGATTGACAATGTCAGCTCCTGGGCTCCGTTTTATTCCTGGATTGTCGATGATCGCCAGAAAGATCATCACGTCTGGCTGATTGATTTCAGCCGGATGAATCTCAAGGAAATTGCTTAGCCGGGGCTGTGAGATGCAGGCGTTTTCCGAGGGAACCTATGAATAAAAGTTAATAGCTTTATATTTGTGGGGCTTTGCCCCACACCCCACTTAAGGGCTAAGCCCTTAAGAATCCGTATCTTTTTTAAGGTGGCATAAGCATTTTGCCGTACCTGAGCACTCTGCACCACCAGAGCCCCTTTCCTCAGTTCGCAATATGAAATCAGTTTCATCTCTCACTATCGTTGCTTCGATTCGCGCATTTTATTTTGTGAACTGAAGAATCAATCTTTTGGCAGAGCCCCGGCTGGATAATAACAATTCAGTGTTGGATTTAGTTTGTTTTGATATTCATGCAATTCGAATTGTGCTATAAAATAAAAATAGTTGTTATTCATTCAGTCAACGACTGATTGGGAGATTGTCATGAAAAAGCACTTTGTTTTGTCATTTATTGCAGTTTGTTTATTAGGGGGGTGTTCGTTAGCTGATGTCGTTGATATGGGGGAAAAATGTCCTCCTTCAAATAATGCAGTGGATGGGGCTCTGCTCTCAAGAATTGGTGATGTTGAATGTGATGGAAATCAATGCATCGTGGATGGTATTGATTATTCAGAGTTTTTTCAGAAAAAAATATGTCCGGTTGAATATTCCAAGTGCGAATATGATGGTGCAAAAAATTATTATTATTGTCAGAAAAATCCTTGTGAGGAAAATCAACATTTATTTGGGAATACCTGTCAAGATGACTCGATAGAGCATTGTGGCAGTCATGAAAATGATTGCAGAGAAAAAGATGGGTGGGCTGATGGTGAATGTGTTTCGAAGATTTGCAAAGCGACATCTTGTCAGAGCGGATATGAGTTGATGGATAACAAGTGTGTTCGGGAAGCCTTTGAGTGTACTTCTGGAACATATTATGACTCGGTTTCTGGCGATTGTGTGCCATTTTCTATAGAACATTGCGGAAATATTAATAATAATTGTTCAACATTAAAAGGCTGGGTGAATGGCAGTTGTTCTGAAAATGGTGAGTGTCTTGCATCGGAATGTGATGTAGAACATGGATATATTCTCGATGAAGAAATGAAAATATGTGTTCCTCGATATTGTGAATCGGGATTTCATGCATATATGTCGGGGTGTGAAGAAAATTCGCTTGAAAATTGCGGTGAACATGAATTCTCATGCTGGAATTATCCGGGGTGGGCTGATGGCATTTGTAGCGAATCGGGGAGTTGTGAGGCAGGTGAGTGCCTCGACGGATTTAAATTGTCGAATTCGCTATGCTATATAGATAATCTCACTTGCGATGATAATCAGCATCCTAAAAATGCGTTGGAATGTGAGGACAATACGATTGAACATTGCATGTCTTCACAGGATGACTGCACGCAGAGAATGGGATGGAATACAGGGCGGTGTGTTCTAGCTCAGTGTGTGGCTGATTCTTGTCAAACCGGTTATTGTGTGACTTCTGATGGAAAGTGTTTTGACGGGACAAATCATGCTCAGACAGGAAGTTTGTGTGGAAATGATGGAAATGCCTGCCGTATTTGTGCCAGTAATCAGATGTGTGTGGATGGACAATGCATAACTTCCAAGTGTGGTGCTGGCGAACATATTTATGATAATGAATGCGAACCTGACAGTATGAGGAATTGTGGTGGACACAACGTTGTTTGTCAGAATCCTGCAAATGGAACAGGGGCTTGTGTAAATGGCGTGTGTGTGATTCAGTCCTGTAATGACGGCTATAAGGCTGGAAATAATGGCTGTAACCTGGTGGAATGCAATTCCGGATATCATATTTATAAGTCTTCTTGTGAGGAAGATTCCGTCCGTAATTGTGGCGGACATGATATCAAATGTTCTGATGTTCCTGGCGGTCATGCCATCTGTAATCATGGAAAGTGTGATTTCGAATGCTTGGATGGTTATGAAAGAGTTCAGGCAGAGTGCAGTAAAATTGATACCGGCTCTGAGGTAATGGAGTGTGAGCTGGGGTATCATGTATATAATAATGGATGTGAAGCAAATTCGGATTTGAATTGCGGTACTCACGGTGCCAAATGTCTTAAACAGGATTTCATCAATACAGCAAGTGTCGGATGTACTTCTGGTGGAGACTGTGTCGTCGAATCATGCGATTCCGGTTACCATAAATTCGGCAATTATCAGTGCGAAAAAAATAGCAATTCGAACTGCGGCAGTCATGGTCATGCATGCACAAGCCCAAGCAACGGTACATCGTGATGTTGTACAAAAATAGTTGACACTTTTTCTGCAGGGATTCTGTAAAAGAGCAGAAGCCGTAGGAGGGCGTCTATGAAGAAAAGAAATCATTATGATCACGAGTTCAAGGTTCAGGCAGTCAAATTGGCGCTTGAAATA
>JAZRWV010000394.1:0-29107 GCA_045599925.1 Myxococcota bacterium | reverse complement strand
GAATGTCATTCATGCGGCATAAAGGTGGCTGCATGAGTGAATCCGGATAAAAATAAGGCACCGTATGCGTGAGCATAGGTGCCAAAAAGGCCGTATGGGCGAAGCCCATAGGCCTTTTGAGAAGCTGTATGGGGGCGAAATTCGACCCCAAAAGCGAATCGTTCAAAGGCGAATCAGTTCACCTCATTGACAATACCAGGGGGAACGATAATCGAAACTTTTCTTTCGCCGAAGGAGACGCCGGTTGTCGGGTCATAAACGTCGATATAGGCTGTAAATACCTGGGCGACGTCTGTTGGTTCAACACAGTTGTCATTTTGTGCGATGACCGTGTAATGGAGTTCAGCGCCTTTGACGTCGGCACTGGATGTTCCTGGGGCAAAGTTTTCAAACCCGTTGTTATAACCTGCGTTTGCGACTTCAGTCGGGAGTGCTGTCGGATTGCATGAATGTTCGGGTTCCATAGGCGGAGCAACATATTCCGTAGCGGCGACCTGTTTGATAAAGCAGGATGTATCGACAGATGAACCCGGAATGGGTTCGCCGCGAAGTCTCGTTGCGACGGTGTAAGTTCCGTATTTGATGAGTGCATCGACGCCGTTGACGACGGTATCAGAAACGTCGCTCATGTTGGCTTTATAGGCGAGTACGCACTGATTTGGCTGACCATTGATGGTGGAGGGGGGAATGATTTCATCGCCAAGACAGCAGTTGCCATTGCAGTCAAATGCGCATGCCGGAACGACGGCATTGGACTCTCGCGACCAGAGCGTCATCTGACCTAATTCATCAGCGCCATACTCAGGTTCCTGAGATCTCACGTTGAGTGTAATGACGCGAATGCCTTTCTGTTTAAGGACGGGGATGAGATCAGACGAATAATGCGGGTTGTTGACTGTGTTCGTATAAGTGAAGGCTGACGGGAAGCTTGTAAGATAATGTCCATCGGCTTTATCATGTGAATAGACGTCGGTAGTGTGAATGACGACCGGAAGCGTGTCGTTTCTGAAATCAACGCCGCCCCAGGTACCGGGGGCATTTGTGTGCGGGGCGATACTTCCGCTTTGCCAGCTGACTGACATATCATAGGGCTGGCCAGACAGGATCTCTGGATAATAGGGGGCAGAGTTTTGACCTGCATTCCATGAAATGCCGGCGCCTGTTGCAATCTGATAAAGTGATTCGGCACCACTTTCTGCACCGTCGGCGCCGTGTCTCGTCGTAAAGAGTGGGTTTTGGGTGTAGCTGGTAATTGTACCAGCGTCTGTGGAAACAGTGCCGAGCAGACGGAAGGGAAGATCTCCCACCATCCCACTAGTGCCGGAGATATTGATAACACCATAGGTGGGGCTGAAAAACTGAAACTTGGAAAAATCCAAACCGCATGGAGCCCAGGGAACGATGTTACTGTATGAAGCAACGACGTTTCCATACGGATCGCTGTATTCAAGTGTAATTGGGTAGGGATAAATGTGGCAATCGCCAATCGGGAAATCGTCAAAATTCGTCAGACCGATGCCACTGTCCGGAACCATACTGCGAATTTTCTGGATGACACTTCCAATGTTTGATTTGACATTGTTGATTGCATTCGTCATGGATGACGTCGTATCGACGTTGAAGACGAGGTCGAGCTTTTTAACCGAAGGTTCAAAGACGAGTGTATCGGTTTTTTGGGGGCCAGCCCAGGGGAGTTCAAAGAAGAATTCGAAGACGTTTTTAACGCCAAGGTTTGGATTGCAGATGAGGTCTTCGAGCGATGAAACCGTGCTACCGTCCAGTGTTCCATGCGTCATCGCATATTGAGCTGCAACGTATTCTGCGCCATCAGGAAATCCATCGTTATCCTGATCGGGGTTGTTTATGCCATTCATCCCACTGCAGGATATTTCCTGAGTGTCGAAAAGTGCATCACCGTCGCAATCTGCAACCTGAAAACAGTAAAACGTCCCTGATTCAGAAGTATAGGCAAGGGGGACGCCATTGGAATCGACTTCCTGGCTGTCCGGAATGGTGTCGTTGTCGCTGTCTAAATCATAAATGTCGAGTATGCCGTCATAATCGGTGTCTATAACACCTTCGATTTTATCGGGAATGGTGTCGTTGTCACTGTCTGCGTCCATGTAATCCGGGATCGTATCGTTGTCGGAATCCCACGGAGAGTTCACACTTCCCGGTTCACACCATGTTTCCCCGCATTTGCGTCCCAGATGGTAGGTACCGTCCAAATCTGTTGTGGACAACCCCTGAATTTCTATAACATCAAAAAGGCCGTCTCCATCGTTATCCATCGAGGCATAATCGGGGTTGTCATCGTTGTCTGTGTCGACTGGATGAAGGGGATCCGGGCCGACTTCCAGAGAATCCGGAATGCCGTTTCCATCTGAATCCGGTGATAAAAAGTTTGGAATACCATCACCATTTGAATCCAGTGGTTCCTGTGTGACATCGCCATCGTTTCCGGCTTCTATTTTATCTGGAATCGTGTCATTGTCACTGTCTTCATCCTGGCAGTTCGGAATCGTGTCATTATCTGTATCTTCTTCGCATTTATCAAAAATATCGGCAATTGTATCGCCATCGGCATCCGGATAATCTTCAGGCGATGGTTTTGACGGGTCGTGTTGCCCATTTGGATCATTGGGATCTGTGTTGGGGTCTGTGTTAGGGTCTTTATTGGTGTTGTCTTTTACACAGTTCCCGTTTTTACAAACCTTGCCGGTTGGACACATTTCAGAGGATGTGCAACCGACTTCTCCAATCAGGGTGTTGTCATCAGAACACGCCTGAAGACATGGAATAATGGCTAAGCACGTTATGAGGGATAATCGGTTGAATTTCATTTTTTAATCCTTGGTAATAATGTTGTGTGATTTAACAATCTCAAAGACTCAAACTAGCTAATTATAGCAAATAATAATCAAAATTTCAGAACCATATCTTGTTTTTTGTATTGATTTGTGACTCCACATCCAGAGTGAAAGTGGTGTCAAGAACTCACATCTGGATGAATCGTAACCTGCATCCTCGTAAAATTGCTTTTTAATGGAATACAGTTTAGATAAAAATGAGTTTGCTATGGATGGCAGATTCTGCAAGGAGGCTAATCAAATGAAGCATTATCTTACCGCAATACTTGTACTGACTGGCGTTTTATTCTCTGGTACTGCATTTGCTCAGACCCCGACAGAGGTTAACAATTCGCTTTTTACTGTTCAGGTGGGTTCGCAACGCATGGCACTTGCGATTGCACCAGTTCAGGCCACTGGTTCCTCTGCGGCTGATATCGACAAACTGCTCAATCACACACTGCAATTGACTGGTTTATTCGATATTATTCCGACGGCATCCATACTTCCCGGACTGATGACCGAAGGACTTTCAACGACAAATTACGACCGATGGTTTGCCTCCGGAGCAACTGTTCTTGTGAAAGCTGATGTTAAAACTGTCGGTTCAACGATGACACTCGATTTCGGGTTGTTTGATGTTCAGGGAAATAAACGCATTGACATCGATTATGGCAATAAAACCGTTTCTGCAGATAATTACAAATCGGTTGTGTATGCGTTTGTCAATGCTGTCGTGAAGTATTTTACAGGCGAAGAAGGATTCTTCGGTCAGTCGTTGTTAGCGATTTCGAGAGATGGCAAGGGAAAAGGTGCTCGCGTTGTCCAAATGACAACAGATGGCAGTGGCATTTCCAAAGTGACCAAATCAAGTGCCATCGAAATGCTTCCGGCATGGGGCCCCAGCGGTTCAATCCTTTTAACGAGCTATGCCAAGGGAAATCCAGATCTTTACATCGTGACAGGTGGCGCAGGAAAACGCATTTCCTCTTATCCCGGAATGAACAGTGGGGCTGCTTATTGCGCCGGAAATGGCCGCATTGCCCTCACTCTTTCCAAAGATGGTGATGCCGACATCTACACCATGAAACCCGATGGCAGTGACGTTCGAAGACTGACAAACAACCGCGCTATCGATACCTCTCCGGCATGGTCACCAGACTGTTCCCGTATTGCATTTGTCTCGGATCGCGGAGGAAATCCTCAGATTTATACGATGAATGCTGATGGTTCCAACGTTTCAAGACTCACCGTTGTTGGTAATTACAATACCAATCCTGTCTGGAGTAAAAAAGGTCAAATCGCATTTAGTGCCCGCGATGAATTGAAAGGTCTCGATATCTTTGTCATCAACGACGATGGCTCCGATTTGACTCGCATCACTCAGCAACAGGGTAAAAACGACAAGCCCACATGGTCTCCGGATGGCCGATACCTCGCCTTTTCTTCAACGAGAGACGGCGGCAGCCGCATCTATATCTCGACAGCTGATGGAAAATCCCAGAATCCCGCGACGACTTCCGGATGGTACGAAAATCCCGTCTGGGGCCGTTAATTCACACCAAAGATAATGAATTTCCGGGGTAAAGCCCCGGTAATATACATCCCAAAAAGGGTAAAAATATGAAAAAAATCGCACTGACACTTGGTCTTATTCTCATGCTGACCGGCTGCGCCAGTCAGCAGCCAGCAACGGATTTGCTCGAGGACGCTACGGCTGCTATGAATGATGCCGGTAATGCCCAGGAATGTGCTGCCGAAACTTTTGCCCTCGCTCAGGCTGCACTTAAAGAAGCTCAGGATGCCCAGGAAGCCGGCGATGTTGAACTCGCTCGCTCAAAGGCAAGACTTGCTCAAACCCTTGCTAAACAGGCTAAAGAAGAAGCTGAAATGAATGCTGAGGATTGCGAACGCCGTAAAAATGCCGCTGCCGCTGTCGATGAAAAACTCAATGTCGTCGACGAACTCGCGGATGCTGCGACTTTCGAACCTGACAGCGCATTTCACGTCATTTACTTCGACTTCGATGAGTCTTTTCTCTCTTCTGAAGCTGTCGTCAATCTGACTGAAAATGTTACCATTCTTAAGGGTAAACCCGAAATGCGCGTCATGCTCGCGGCTCATACCGATGAACGTGGAACGACTGAATATAACCTTGCGCTTTCTCAAAAACGAGGAGATGCCGTAAAAGAACATGCCATTAAACTGGGACTTGAGGCGGATAGAATGTCTGTCGTGCCCTATGGCAAGGAAAAACCGGCTTCAACAGGAAATCGTGAACAGGATTATGCATTAAATCGTCGCGTTGAATTCATTCCGAGATAATGACTTATGAAACGACCTATTGTCTGTTTGTGCTTGATGCTGTTGATGTGTTCATTCGCAGTATCTGCGCAGGCAAAACCTAAAAATGATCCGAAAAATGCTGAACAGGCAGAAGGCAAAGAGGCCATTGCGGCTCTTGCTGCTTCGGAAAAAGCGGCTCAACAGGCCGATGCTCAAGTGGATGCCGGTCAAACATCGATCAATGATCAGGCGATTAACCTCGGCGTCGATCCGCTCAGCCTGATTACGGTCACGCCGGGCGGTCCGCCCGTGCGCATTCCAATCGCCGTCCCCGATTCGCTGAAAATTGGCGATAATATCGACGAATTCGGACTCGGCAGAACCCTGGCTGAAGTCATTCGAAATGATCTCAATATGAGCGGCATTTTTGAAGTCATGCCCGTCGAAACCTATGCCCTCGTCAATGCCGCTCGCGAAGGTATTGCGCCTTCTACAATTCAGTTCGACAGCTGGTATAACGTCGGGGCTTCTGTTCTCGTCAAGGCTCATTACGTCGTGACTAACGACAATGCGGATTTTGAATTCGCCGTTTTTAACATCGATTCGGCTTCGAGTGTGCCTCTGGAATTCGGTTCCCGCAAGGTTTCGACGGCGAATGTTCGCGCCGTCGCACATGAATTTGTCAACAAACTCATCGGATATTACACCGGAACGGATGGCGTTTTTGGAACGCGCATCCTCTTCGCCGCTTCCGGCAAAAACAACATGCGAACCATTCGGGCTTTCGATACGGATGGCTTTGGCACGTCGACTTACGATTTGCCCGAAGCGATCAATGTCATGCCGGAATGGGGGCCTGGTGGAAATCTGCTCTTTACACAGCTTGCCCCCAAAGGCGACAACATCTTTCTCTATGCCGATAAGCAGCTCAAACAGCTGACTGATTTCGAAGGCTGGGCTTCTGGTGCCGATTATTGCTCCAAAACCGGCAAAATCGCCTTCACTGGCGCTCGCGAGGAAAATAGCAATATTTTCATCATGAATGCTGACGGTTCAGACCTCGTTCAGCTGACGAATATGCCCGATTCGATTCAGACGTCGCCTTCATGGTCACCCGATTGCAAACGCCTTGCATTCGTTTCGAGTTATTCCGGAAAACCTCAGATTTACATAATAAATGCGGATGGAACCGGCATGCGTCGTCTGACATGGGTCGGCAATTACAATACGACGCCGGATTGGTCCCCAAAAGGTGATCTCATTGCATTTACTGCCCGCGATGAGCGCAATGTCTTCGATATCTTTACGATCAATGTGAATACAGGCGAGGTTGTGCGTCTCACTCAGGATCAGGGGCATAATCGCGAGCCGTCCTGGGCTCCGGACGGTCGTTATATCGTGTTCGAATCGACGCGCGATGGCAAACAGCCCCGGCTTTATCTGATGAATCAGGATGGACGCTGGCAGACCCGTTTGTCGCCATTGCCAGGACTTCATACGCCTACTTGGCATTATTGATTTTGGGGCATGGCTATTGGCCGGTGTAGACGCCAAATTTTGCGTCTCTGCGACACCCCGGCCAATACGCTCATGCTGTGCGGCCTATGCGCTGGTGGCGCATACGGCCTTTTGCCGCGTTGCATAGCAACGCGGTTACGTTGGTGGGCATGGCTATTGGCCGAAACGGCCAATACGCCATGCCGCGCGGCTTATCTGCGATACGGCCGCGCATTGCGTCGACGAATAACTGCCCCCAATCCAAACAATCCTAACAAAAGACCGGAAATGGGGATTTGGGTGGGGCCCATCGGCGTTGTCGAGCAGTCGGAACCACTCGAATTGGATGAACCAGAATCTTCAGGTGTATCCGGATTGCTCGGCGTATTCGGATTATCCGGATTGCTCGGCGTAACGGGATTATCCGGATTATCATTGGGATCTGTTTGGGTGAGGCATTTTTCGAATTGAATGCATTCATAGTCATCGCAGTCTATGCGGCCATTGCCGTTGTCATCGATTTCGTTGTCGCAGATTTCGCCAACAGCTGTTGAACAGTTATCGAAATTGATCGTGCAGTTTGAATTGCAGGTGACTGAACCGGATTTGTAAGCGCTAAGCCATTCGTTGCATTGTGTTCTGTTGAGCTGGAATGAGGAGTTGTCGCATTCTTCGTTGCCATCGACGATGCCGTTGCCGCATACAGCCTCTGCTTTGCAGATGTCGTCTGATGCGCATGCAGGATCTTCGCAGTCCGTTTTGCCATTGCCGTCATCGTCGAGTTTGTTGTCGCAGATTTCGTCGGGAACTGTAACTTCTGTTTTGCATCCACTAAAATCGATTGTGCAATCGCTGGTGCAGCTGACTCGACCGGAGGCATATTGGCTGTCCAGGTTACTGCACAGCGTTTTGTTGTCTTTAAATGAATTGCCGTCGCAAGGTTCGTCGCCGTTGACTTTGTTGTCGCCACAGATTGGAGCAAGTACGCATTCGCTAAAGTCGAGGCCGCAGCCGTTGGTGCATTTGACATTTCCGGAACTGTACTTTTTGTCCCATTGTGAACAAAGGGTTTTGTCATCCAGGAACTTATCGCCGTCGCACTGTTCGGTATTGTTGATGATTTCGTCGCCGCAATAGGCGGGTTCGGTACATCCCGAAGTGATGATTGTCTTGCAGTCCGGTGAGCAGCTCAGTTTGCCTGCAGAACCGGGGCCGACGACTTTTTCGCAGCTATTTTGGTCGCTGGGGAATTTATCGGTGTCTACGCCGTGATCACAGACTTCGCCTTTGGATGTATTGACAGAACCATTGCCGCAATAGGCAACGCAAGCACTCACGTCGTAAGTGCACGAATTGGAACATTTGACCTGGCCACTGGCATAGAGATCCGGGAACAACGTGTTGCAGGCGTATCGGTTGTCTGCGAATTTGGTGCCGTCGCATTGTTCGCCTTCTTCGACGTTGTTGTTTCCGCAAGTGCTGCCAACGGTGCACAAAGACTTGTTCACGGTGCAGTTTTTGTTGCAAGTGACAGTGCCCTGGGTGAAGTTCGAATCCCAGTCATGACAACTCGTTTTGTTGTTTTTGAACGTTGTTCCGTCGCATTCCTCGCCAGAATCCAGTGTGTTGTTTCCGCACGTCGACGGTTTGGTGCAACCGGAAATATCGATACTTGCACAGTTTTCTGCACATTTGAGTGTACCGGTGGAACCTTCACCGACGACTTTGGCACAGGTGTTCTGGCCGGCAGGGAATGTGTCGCCGGTTGAACTGTGATCACAGACTTCGCCTTTGGTGGCGTTGATGGAACCATTGCCACAATAGGCAACGCATGCACTGACATCGTAAGTGCAGTCGTCATTGCATTTAACCTGACCGCTGGAATAGAGATTCGGGAACAAGGTCTTGCAGGCATAACGATTTCCGAGGAATTTGGTGCCGTCGCAGACTTCGCTGCCATTGACAATGCCATCGCCGCATTTTTCCCCGACGACACATGCGCTGTAATTGATGGTACAGTTCGTGTTGCAGGACACATTGCCCGAAACATATTTGGGATCCCATTCTGTACATGTCTTTTTCTGGCCGGAAAATGCCAGCATGTCGCATTGTTCACCGGAATCCACCTTGCCGTTGCCGCAATAACTGGCCTGGGTGCATGCGGAAAAATCGACGGTACAGTTGTTGTTGCACGAGACATTGCCGCTGGCATACAGAGACGAATTCCATTGGGCGCAGGTCGTTTTGTTGCCAGAGAACTTGGTGCCGTCGCATTCTTCGCCGACATTAACGATGCCATTACCACAATAGGAACATGCCGGATCGGCCGCATCGGTTAAGCCATTGCCGTCGTCATCCAGTCCGTTGCCGCAGATTTCTTTGTATTGAGTGGCGACTTCTGGTGCAATCGAAATGATCCAGTCGTAAAAATCCATAACTGATGTGGAGACATTGAAGCCTCGACATTGTGCATCGCCATAACTCGTCACGCCAACGACGTAGCGTTTGCCGCCCACGGTATGGAATGTCGGGCCTCCGGAATCGCCATTGCACTGGCCGCCTTCGGCGATTGGGGTATAAATCGTTTTATAGGGAATTGTCTCATCTATTGTGTAATTGGCTTCGCCATAATACTCACAATAAGTAGGATTGGGATGACATCCTTGAATTTTGATGTTGCTTATGTAACATCCGCGGGTGGAATCCGATGGATTAAAAGCACCACAGTAAGCCGTTGTCGGGATAGTAATCTTGTTTTTAGTTCCGGAATTGCCATTTTCATCAAAACCGAAGCCGCTCGTTTCCATATCGGCGGGCAGATCTTTCGAATTGAAGGCCAGCCATTTGGGAAGTGGCAATACAGGGGTGGCAACACTGGATTCGACGGGGGTCTTTAGTTTGATAAGGGCAATGTCGTTGACAATGTTTTCTTCATCATAGTCTCTATGCGGGTAAATATAGCTGGTCCCCGCATGGTCGTATGGAATCAGCTCTGACTCTTTGTACCCAATGCCAATTTTCATGGACGCATTGTTGAGCTCGTCGCCGTACACGCAGTGTGCTGCGGTCAGAACCCACTGTGGATGAATCAATGTGCCGGTGCAGTAAACGTCGCCGGAAACCGTCGTCGCTTTTTTGGCCTTATTTTTCAATGGGCCTTTATTGTCGCAGTCTGTGCCGGATGTATTGCAGGCATTTTGACAAAAATAGCTTTGCTCGATGTCCGTTGTATAAATGAGTTTTCCATCGACTTTGGTACAGATGTCGATGTAAGTGGCATCACCATCAGACGAGGATTCGCAGTACTTATGGACTTTTCCTTCCTGGGTACAGGTATTGTTGCAGTATGCTCCCTCGAGATCTTGATAGCATGCTGTGTAACCATACGATTCACATATCTCGATATATTCATCTGGGCAACCTAAGTACTGCACAGAACCTTGTGAATCGCAGTCTGTTCCTGCAGAATTGCAGGCATTGACACAGAGCTTTTCTGGTTCTGTTTCGGATAAAAGATAGAAGAGATTGCCGACAAATTCGGTGCATTCGTAGGTGAAAACCGATGAATATCCATCCACGTTAAGGCATTCCGTTTTTGTTTTGCCTTTGGTTGAACAGTATTCAACACAATATGCATCCGTACCATCTTCCAGACATGTAAAATTTGTTCCGAATTCATCTTTGCATATTGAAATGTTTGAGGCGTTGCACTCAACATATTCAAAGTCATCTTCACCTGTTGAAAAGAGTGAAACTGTATAGGGTTCATCGGTTGCCAGTGTGCCATATAGAATCGGCTGTTTTTGCTGAACGACATCCTGATTGAGCAGCTTTAGTTCGGAGAAGTCTTCATTTTCCTGGCATGATGCGAGTACTGTGGACAAAATCATGAGTACAAATAGATTTCTTTTCATTTTAAGCTCCTTGTCGTGGGGATGTGTATGAAAGAACTAATGCGCAGCTATTATATTATGGTGATAGAAAGAAACAACATGGGGACAAAAAAAATGCGCGGCGTATCGTCAGATAGCCGCGCACGCAGGGCGTATGGCGAAGCCATAGCCCGCGAATCCATAAAAAATCACTTATATCAATAATGCAAAAATTCGGCGCGTTGCTTGCGCCATTCGGTCGTTTCTGATTCGAACGATTCAGCGATTTTCCACGGATTTTCTTGGTGTTCAATCGCTTTACGCACGCGGTCGTTGCCAAACAGCAAGTCAATGGCAAGTCGATCGTTGACAAATTCGTAGGTATCGGTGCGCCAGCCGAAGTCTTCGTGCAAGGCGTACATCACACAGACAATAGCGAGTCCGGTCAGGAGGGGCTTGAATGCATTTCTGTCGGTGACGTGCATCTGAAAACCGTGACAAACTTTGAGTGCCTGCTTTTGAAACATCGGTTTAAAGTCAAGTGGACGGAAGATGACGCCGGGTAGATGAAGCATGTCGAGGGCATCTTTAACGGATTTTGTGTTGACATAAGGTGCGCCAAAAATTTCAAAAGGCCGCGTCGTTCCTCGACCTTCCGAGAGATTTGTTCCTTCGATAAGGCACATGCCGGGATAGATGATTGCCGTATCCAGCGTCGGCATATTCGGTGACGGCATGGCCCAAAGGCAGCCTGTTTCATCATAATAATGGCGTCTGTCGTAGCCATCCATCCAGCAGATATGCAGTCGATCGAGGTTTGGAGCATTTTCTGTTGTGCACCACATCGTGAGCATTTCGCCAAGTGTCATGCCGTGTCGCGTCATGCCCGATCGTTCGCCAACAAACGAATGATAATCCTTATCGATGAGATTGCCTTCGATATCTGTACCATTAATCGGGTTCGGGCGATCGATGGCATACACGTGAATGCCGCGTTTTAATGCGGCTTTAGCCAGGAATAAAGCCGAATAGGCGAAAGTATAATATCGGGCTCCGACATCCTGAACATCGATAATGACATCATCCAGGTCGTTCAGAAGTTTGTCATCCGGAGCAAGGGATTCGAGCGAATGGCCGTAAAGACTGACGATTTCGTGTTGTGTGATGTCGTCAAAGCCGTGATCGACGCCTTCCATATCCTGTGCGGCACCCCAGAGACCATGTTCTGGCGCGAAAATCCGATATGGCGTCACCCCTTCTCGTTCCAGTGCAAACAGAATGTGCTCGCCAGTATTGGTGATGCTTGCGGCATGTGCAAGAACGCCAACCCGGTCTTTTCTCAATCTGGACAAGATTTGTTCATCCGAAAGTAATACTTCAAGCCCTGTTTTCATGCGTTTAATACCTTATTGGGGAGATGAAAAAATGAGCAATGTGTAATGGATAGTATTCAGTATTCAGTATTCAGTATTCATCGTTAACGAATAACGAACAATGCGAAACGAGCAACGAAAATCTGAGACTGAGGTTTAATCACTCCGATTGCCATTTCTATTTTTTCTTTTTTGTATTTGCATCGGCGAGTGCCTCATCGATTTCATGTTTAAAGTTTTCGAGGGATTGTGCGCCTTGGATGATTTTGCCATTGATGACTGTTGTTGGGGTTCCTGTGATACCGGCGTTTTTACCTGCGGCAGCATCTGCATTGACAGCAGCTTTATACTTGCCGCTGTTCAGAGCGGCTTCAAGAGCATTGGCATCCAGGCCGATTTCGGCCGCATATTTCTTCAGACTTTCGACATCGAGTGCCTGCTGATTGGCGAATAGCTTTTCATGCATTTCCCAGAATTTTCCGTGTTCGTGGGCGAAAAGCGAAGCTTCTGCTGCTTTTTGGGCATTGGTGTGGAAGGCGAGTGGGAGCTGTTTGAAGATGACTTTGATCTTATCTTTATAAGCAGGAGCCTGCAAAAGTGCATCCAATGTGGGGTTAAGGCGACTGCAGAATGGGCATTGGAAATCCGAGAAGACGACGAGAGTCACTTTGGCTTTGTCGGAACCTTTGTAAGGAGCACCATTGATATCGATATTGCGTCGAATGTCTGAGGGATTCGGGTTGTCTTCGACGATTTTTTTATAAAGTTTAGAGCCTTTGAGTTTTGGATATGCTTTGGCAAATTCCAATTCATTATTGACTGTGTCTTGGAATTTTTCGAGTGGTTGGGCACCAGAGATGGCAAAGCCATTGATGAAGAAAGAAGGTGTGCCTTTGATGTTGGCTTTGCTGCCGGTTTTGAGGTCGTCTTCGACGGCTTTAATGACAGCAGAACTATCCATATCGGTGATAAATTTTTTCTTTTTCAGGCCGAGTTGTTCGGCATAAGCGATCAGGCTTTCGCGATCGAGTGCATCCTGGTGCTCGAAGAGGATGTCACGATATTCCCAGAATTTGCCCTGTTTTTTAGCGGCTTCCGCGGCCTGATGGGCGAGTTTTGCGTTTGCGTGGAATGGAAGAGGATTGTGTTTAAAGACGAGCTTGATTTGATTGGGGTTATTTTCGAGAAGCTGGTGAATTGTCTTATTTGCTCTTGCGCAAAACGGGCATTCGAAATCGGTGTATTCGATAATGGTGATTAAAGCATTTTTATTGCCTTGAATCGGTGATTTCCCGTCTTCGATGTAATAGCGTTCTGTTGGTGTATCGTCTTTTTCGACATCTTTATTGGTTTTTGGGGCTGTTTTGACGAGTTCCTGATAGAGTTCAAGCCCATTGAGATTTTTGGTTTTAGCGACTTCATCAGCGCGTTTTAACTGTTCATTGATGATTGTTTTGAATGCATCAAGTGGTTGAGCGCCCACGATGAAAACGCCATTGATGAGGAAAGATGGGGTGCCGGAAACACTAAAAGTTTTACCATCTGCGATGCCTTTGTTGATAAAGTTTTCAGTTTCGGGGGCGTTCATATCTGCTTCGAATTTTGCAACATCGAGGCCGAGTTCTGAGGCTTTTTCCTTGAAGAAATCTTCAGTGAGATTTTTCTGATTGGCGAACAAAGCCTCATGCATTTCCCAGAATTTGCCTTGATTCATGGCTGCAATAGCAGCTTTTGATGCGGGCATTGCGTTTGAGTGGAATGGAAGGGGATTGTTCACGAATGCAACGCGGACATCATTTGGATAAGCATCGAGTATTTGGGCGATTGTGGGTTCAACGCGACTGCAGAATGGGCACTGGTAGTCACTGAATTCGACGATTGTGACTTTTGCATTGGGATTTCCTTTGGTGGGGATATTGAGGTTTAACACGACATTATCAGATTGATCTTGGGCAAAAGCCTGACCAATCACGATGTCAGAAATTGGTGAAAGCTCGGATATTGTTGAAATCCCAGAGACTGCAATTAATCCTGCCAATGCCAGAATGCATTTAATGTTTGTGTTGAAACTCATCATCAACTCCAGTGTTTTAGGGAAAAAACCGAGAACAATGCATGTGCTCAAATGCTTGAGACCATGGCAAAACTTTTAATGAAAAGAGAGGTGAAAGGAAACCCCAAAAACGACGAAACCGCCCGAAAAAGGGCGGTTTCAAGTCAAGTTAATGCCGCGATTAAGCTGCATTTTGGCAATTATTTAGCGGCGAGGGCTTCATCGATTTCGTGTTTGAAGTTATCGATGGGGAGAGCACCGACGACGAGTTTGCCATTGATGACGAAGGAAGGTGTACCGGAGATACCAGCAGCTGTACCGGCGGCGACATCAGCATCGACAGCAGCTTTGTATTTTTCGCTGGTGAGAGCGGCTTCGAGAGCAGCAGCATCGAGACCGATTTCGGTAGCATATTTCTTCAGGCTTTCGACATCGAGGGCCTGCTGATTGGCGAACATTTTTTCGTGCATTTCCCAGAATTTGCCGTTTTCATGGGCGAAGAGAGCAGCTTCAGCAGCTTTATGAGCATTGGCGTGGAAGCCGAGCGGGAACTGTTTGAAGACGACTTTGAGTTTGCCGGCGTATGCAGGATCTTCCATGAGGGCTTTGATGGTGGGTTCAACGCGGCTGCAGAACGGGCACTGGAATTCAGAGAACTGAACGAGGGTGACAGGAGCATCAGCAGCGCCTTTGAAAGGAGCACCTTCAATGTTCACGACGATGGGAAGGGGTTTGGGAATAGGATTGTCTTTGACGATCTGTTCGTAGAGAGCTGTACCGTTGAGGCCTTTTTCAATGTAAGGAGCGGCAGCGGCGAGTTCTTTATCGAGAGCGCTCTGGAAATTGGGAAGAGGCTGGGCGCCACTGACGACCGTACCGTTGAGGATGAAGTGTGGTGTACCATTGACACCAGCGTCCGAACCGGCTTTGATGTCATCATCGACGATCTTAATCACAGCTTCGCTGTCCATATCGGCTGTGAATTTGGCTTCATCAAGACCGAGACCAACAGCATAACCAATCAGGCTGTCGCGATCGAGAGCTTTCTGGTTGGCGAAAAGAAGATCATAGTATTCCCAGAATTTACCCTGGATTTTAGCGGCTTCAGCTGCCTGATGGGCGAGCTTGGCGTTTTTGTGGAACGGAAGAGGATAGTGACGGAATGCGAGGCGGATTTTGCCAGGATTCTTTTCGATGAGTTCATGGATGGTCGTGTTACCACGGCTGCAGAACGGGCATTCGAAGTCTGTGAATTCAACGATGGTGATAGGAGCATTCACGTCGCCAAGGATTGGGGCTGCGGAAACATCAACGAGAACACGACCAGCCGGGGCTTCTTCTTCGGGCTCTTCAGCTTTGGGTTTCGGTGCTGTTTTGACGAGTTCTGCATAGAGGGCATCGCCAGAAAGATTCTTGGCTTTGGCAACTTCATCAGCACGTTTGATCTGTTCATCGATGACTTTTTTGAAGGCATCGATAGGCTGGGCACCGACAAAAACAACACCGTTGATCAGGAAGGAAGGTGTACCGCTGATGCCATAAGGAGCGCCATCGGTCATACCTTTCTTAATGATATTTTCGGTTTCGGGGCTGTTCATATCAGCTTCGAATTTGGCTGCATCAAGACCGAGTTCTGCTGCTTTGGCTTTGAAAAAGTCAACAGAAAGGGCTTTCTGATTGGCAAACAGTGCATCATGCATTTCCCAATGTTTACCCTGTTTGTGGGCTGCGTAGGCTGCTTTTGCGGCTGGCATTGCGTTTTTGTGGAACGGAAGAGGATTGTTCACGAATGCAACGCGGACATCGTTCGGATAGGCTTCGAGCAACTGTTTAATGGTCGGTTCTACACGGCTGCAGAATGGGCATTCATAATCACTGAACTCAATGATCGTGACTTTCGCATTCGGATTGCCTTTCATTGGGAGAGCTGCAAGCTGAAGAACCATCGGGGTGTTCATATCAACGGCGGCTGCAGGAGCTGCAACGGGGGCTGCGGCTTCAACAACGGGTGCTGCCTGATCGCCTGCTGGCGCATTATTCTTAATCTTACAACCGGTAAGACCAGCCAGAAGAGCAACGGATGCCATCGTGATAAGGACTTTCTTCGTGTTTAACATGTTTGTTCTAACTCCTGAAAAAAAAGTAAGGAATTCACGTTCTCTCTATGAGAACCTTTCCCCCTGATAAACTCTTAAACCAAACCATAGCAACGAAACTTATTATGCAAACTATTCCGCATTGTTTCGTAATTTTAAATGCTTATTTGCATTCCCTCTTATGACGCAATTTGACGCGCATAAAGTCGAAATGCGCGTATAAACTGTTTTGGGTCAAAAGAGCAAGCATTTTTAACAATGTGCAATTTGCAATGTGCAATGTGCAATTCTACATTTCGGCGTTGCATGCAACGCCGAATGGAATGGAATTATTTTCAATTACAAGTTGCTTACTGCTCATTGCACATTGAAAATAAGTTCGCCGTCGATGTCATCCACCCGAATCACCGCATTTTCCTTCAGTGGCGTCGACAGCATGAACTTCGCCAATGGGTTTTCCAAATCCCTTTGAACCGCTCGCTTGAGTGGTCTTGCCCCATACGCAATGTCACACCCATTTTCCGCGAGTTTGTTGAATGCTTTTTCTGTCAGCTCCAGACTTACTTTGCGATCCGCAAGTCGCGCTTTTAAATGCGATATCTGAATGTTTAATATCGCCCCGATCTGATCCCGGCTTAGTGGATTGAATGTAATGATCTCATCCACTCGATTGAGAAATTCCGGTTTGAACATCGTGCGCATGCGCGCCATAACGGCATCTTTTCTCTCGTTTTCAGGGACTTCAAGCCGCTGAAGAATGTCGCTCCCGACATTGCTCGTCATGATGATTACCGTGTTCTTGAAATCCACTGTTCGGCCCTTGGAATCCGTCAGACGACCGTCGTCGAGAATCTGAAGCAGCATGTTGAAAACATCGGGATGGGCTTTCTCGATCTCATCAAAGAGAACGACGCTGTATGGCTTTCTGCGTACACCTTCGGTGAGTTGTCCGCCTTCGTCATATCCCACATACCCCGGAGGGGCGCCAACCAGCCTGCTCACGCTGTGTTTTTCCATGTACTCGCTCATGTCGAGCCGGACTATACACTGCTCATCATTAAACAGCAGATCCGCAAGGGATTTGGCGAGTTCCGTCTTACCAACACCGGTCGGCCCGAGGAAAATAAAACTGCCAATGGGACGGTGCGGATCCTGAAGTCCTGCCCTCGACCGGCGGACAGCATCCGCCACACTGCAGACCGCTTCATCCTGCCCAATCACTCGCTCGTGAAGCCTCTTTTCGAGTTCCAGAAGCTTTTCCTGCTCGCCCGCCATCATCTTTTTCACCGGAATGCCTGTCCAGCGTGCAACGACAGCCGCAATATCTTCAGCCTGGACCGCTTCGCGAAGAAATGATTCATTGTTTTCGGCATATGATTTCATTTCGGTCGTGATGTCTTCGATTTGTTTTTCCACTTCGGGAATCAGGCCGTAACGGATTTCGGCTGCACGCGTAAAGTCGCCTTCGCGCTGGATTTTTTCGATTTGAATGCGCAGATCATCGCGTTTTGTGCGGCATTTTTTCATTTCGTCGAGTAAATCGCGTTCGTGTTTCCAGCGCGTTTTCATTTCGGCCGATTTTTCACGCATATTTGCGATGGCGGCTTCGGTTCTGGCAAGCCGTTCTTTGGACGCATCATCGGTTTCCTTTAGAAGAGCCTGGCGCTGAATTTCGAGTTCGATGAGTTCACGCTCGATTTTATCGATAGGTGTGGGAAGACTTTCGCTTTCCATCTTGAGTTCTGCAGCGGCTTCATCGACCAAATCGATTGCCTTGTCGGGCAGAAAACGATCCGCAATATAGCGTTTGCTCAGATTGACTGCGGCAATAATCGCAGCATCCGTGATGTGAATGCCGTGATGGATTTCATATCTTTCCTTGATACCTCGCAGAATTGTGATCGCATCCTGCGGGCTGGGTTCGTCGACCATGACCGGCTGAAAACGTCGTTCAAGGGCCGCATCCTTTTCGATAATGCGATATTCCTTGAGAGTGGTTGCACCGACGCATCGGAGTTCACCTCGGGCAAGTGCCGGTTTGAGCATGTTCGATGCATCCATCGAACCTTCGGCAGCCCCTGCATGCACCAGCGTGTGCAATTCATCGATGAATAAAATGATCTCGCCATTGCTCGACGCAATTTCCTTGAGCACGCTTTTTAAGCGTTCTTCGAATTCACCGCGATATTTTGCGCCGGCGATGAGCAGACCAAGGTCGAGCGACAAAACGCGCTTATTCTTTAGGGATTCTGGAACATCGCCGGTGGCAATTCGCTGCGCAATGCCTTCGGCAATTGCGGTTTTGCCGACACCGGGTTCGCCGATGAGCACCGGGTTATTTTTCGTTTTTCGGCTCAAAACCTGAAGTGTTCTGCGGATTTCCTCGTTTCTGCCGATGATGGGGTCGAGCTTTCCGGTGCGCGCATCTTCGGTCAAATCCCGCGTGTACTGCTTTAAAGCTTCGAATGTCGATTCGGGATTTTCACTTGTCACGCGCTGATTGCCTCGAATATCGACGAGTGCATGTAACAGGTCTTCATATTTGACGCCGGCACCTGTCAAAATCTCGCGAGCCTGGCATTTTTCACGTGCCATGGCGAGGATGAAGTGCTCGGTTGAAACGTATTCATCTTTCATGTCTGTCGCAATGGACTGACTGGCTTCGAGCACCAGATTGAGTTCACGTCCCATTGTGGCATCGGTTCCGCTCACGCGCGGAAGTCGTTCCAGTGCGGCTTCTGTGGCGCTCTGCACGCCCTTTGCTCCAATGCGGTCCAGCAATGACGCGACAATGCCTCCCTGAATGCACAGCGCATCCAGCAAATGGAGAGTCGTCAGTTCGCCATGTCGCTGTTTCGAGCATATCTGCTGCATTGTTTCGATAGCTTCTCTCGATTTAATCGTTAATTTATCCAGTCTCATATCAACCTCCATTTTCATGACAGCGTGTCATTTGCCGTCCGAATACAGGCAGCGGATCGTAGACACGTTTTTTTTGGGTCAAGCAAAATTATGTATTGAGGTTGTGAAAAGGCGCGCCTATGCGCTGATTCGCGCATACGGCTTGCCGGCGCGCTATTGACATACGCGCGCCTGTCGGCCTGTAGAGACACAAATTTTTGCGTCTTTACACGGCCGACTTGTATTTTTCGCGCGGCCCTGCATTGTTATAATAATGATATGGCATTGAAGTGCGCCGCGCCCCAAAATAAAAAAATGGCGCGCCGTATCGCAGATAGGCGCGCAGACATGGTGTATTGGCCGGTGTCGTAGAGACTCAAAAATTTGCGTCTCTACGACACCGGCCAAAAGCCATGTCCCAAATTACAGATCCACAAAATTGAGATAGAGACTGATGCCGCTTCCATCGATGTCAAATCTGAAGGTGCTTCCATTCATGCTGGCTTTGCGCATTTTGTTTTCAGATGACAGGTCAGAAACTGTGAGTTCGTTGAAGTTAATCGAGAAATTGACGTACGACATCATCTGTTTGAAGAAATCGGAGGTCGTAAAGGCATTGAATATGCCGTTTGTGAGGCTCATCGCGCCATCGGAATAACCGCCATGAATGTTGCCAAGTGCGATATTAAACCGGTTTTGATCGAGGCTGATTTTGAGTCCGGCGAGGAGATCCATATAGCCGCAGAAGCTTTCAGTTGACCAGAGACGGAATCCAAAGGTGAGGAAATCTCGCCATTCAGATGAACAGGAACTCAGCAATGCCTGCGGATATTTAGTCATATCGGTCATGGAAACGTGGAAGCTTCCTGTGGCACCAACGCCGACAGCATCCTCGCCGACTACAACTGAACGCGTGACATAGGTTTCGCCTGTACCGGCGTTGACTTCGGTCATCATACGGCCAATGATGTTGCGGATGAGATCGGGGTGGATATGCAGGCCGACTTCGGCATCCTGGGGCATGGAGCGCGCAAAATTCACGGCATCATGCTGTGAATGATAAAGGTTTGAGTACATGCCGAATTCGAGGGCTTTGTATCCGGTAGCATTGTCGACCTGAACTTTGGGTGCACCGGCAAAAAGCTTGACGTCGCCGTTACCGATGTTCCATGCGGCAATGTCGAACATGTGGTATTCTTTCATATAGGGTTTGAATACCTGCAAGATAACCGTTTCAAGGCCTATATCCAACAGGCTGTTGCCTGTGAGATGAATGATTTGAGCTTTGCTGAGGTCGGCAAAAACAGAGGTTCTGTCACCGACACCGCCATCTTGGCCGTCGCGTTTGATCGTTGAGGTAATGGGAACGCCAAAAGTCACATCGTAACCATTGATTCTGAATCCGAAGGCGAGGCAGTTGCGGGATTGATTGCCATAATCGCGGCAGCCGCCGACATCAATGATGACAGGGAAGTCTTTGGCCCAGCTGACGGAGGATTCAAAAAGCTTTTTAATACCCGTTGCGTTTAGTGAAAGAGCCATCGCAAAATCGGCGTCTCTATCGACCATTCCCTTGACTTCTTCGAGCGTCAGCAATCGACCTTCTTCTGCAATGGTCTGCTGATACTGGGATTCAAATCTCGGACAATTCTGGGCGTCCATGGATGTGTTGACGAGACCGGAAAGGATATCCATTCCGCTGTTAATACCGAGACACTGGGTGAATTCATCACCTTCGATAAGAGAGTCGAGATCACAGCTCGAAAGAGAGGTTAATGCAAGTGCTGAAAAGCCAAGAGCCAAGAGGAATTTGCGCATAATTTCTCCAATGTATGTTCAAAATGACGAAATTTCTTTGAAGAGCTCATAAAAAGCCACGTAACATCATAGTTTTTTATTTGGCCAAAATAAAGAATGAATGCGAATATTTTCGAGTTCCTTGTTGCTACATAGCTTGCTGTGCCGATTGAATGCGATTGTTTTTATTTTCCATTGAGTATTAATCATGTCGAAATAAATGCGATTATTTGATAATTTCATAAAAATCTTGCAATTCCTTATGAATGCACTTAGTAAGATGCGCCGTATTTGGGACACTAAAAATTGATGGTGTCCGGATTTTGCAGAAAAAGTGCTGAAAAGCCTGAAGATATTTAGGAAAGAGTTTTAATGCTTACACTGATTTATGTGATTTTTGCGATCATCAGCATATTTTTGATCATTACCGTTCTTCTTCAGCCGGGGAAATCCGGTGGTCTCGGTGCGGCATTTGGTGGCGGTGGCAATACCGTTTTTGGCGCGAGTGGTGGCACTCCAGTGTTCCGCAAAATGACGACGATTGCTGCTGTTTGCTTTATGCTGCTAAGTCTTTTGCTTGCCTTTTTGTCCATCGATAAGAGCGTCGCTAACGATACAGCGTCCAAGAAACGTGGTCTTGATTTCTCGGCGCCTGTTGAAGCAGAGGAATTGCCTGGTCTCGCGATTCCTGTGCCTGAAGCAGCACCAGTAGCGGCACCTGTTGAAGCAGCACCAGCAGCGGCACCTGTTGAAGCAGCACCAGCAGCGGCACCTGTTGAAGCAGCGCCAGCAGCGGCACCTGTTGAAGCAGTGCCAGCAGCGGCACCTGTTGAAGCAGCGCCAGCAGCGGCACCTGTTGAAGCAGCGCCAGCAGCGGCACCCGTTGCTGCTGAATAAGGCTTAACAATTCTAAATGAAAAGCGTTCCATTTCTGGAACGCTTTTTTTTTGGACTGCGCCGTAACATAATTAGAATATGAAAATATCAAAAGATTACGCGTTTTTCTCAGACTGTGGTAAAGATGTAAAGTCTTGTACCACTTCTGTTTGGAGGTCATGATGTCAATTCTGAAGATAATTGCAATTCTGGGTATTGTGCTGGGCGCTGTTTCTTTTGTTTTGGAGCGCCAGCCTAAAAAGACTTCAAAAGTCGTATTTGCATCACTTATCATTGTATCTGCGCTATTGTTTGTCGTTGCAAACAAAGCAGGAAAAGTGTTTCAGGAGCATCTTGATGCCAAAGCAGTTGTTGCTGAAGATGAAAACAATAATGAGTTTGATTTGACGAATGAGGGTGACGCCGAAACAGGTGATAGCAATGAGTTTGACCTGACAAACGAAGCTGATTCAGTTGTTGCCGCTCCCGAAGTTGTTGCTGCTCCCGAAGTTGCCGCCGCTCCCGAAGTTGCCGCTGCTCCCGAAGTTGCCGCCGCTCCAGCGCCTGCCGATCCAATTGTCAACGACGCACTCGCGCCTATTCCCGATGCCGGTAAAGAGGTTGTTGGCGGAAAAGTGAATGAAACAATCGCTTTCAGTGCTAAACGTTCGAAGAAAAATCCCAAAGGTGCCAATATCGTCAGTTATGCGTGGGACTTTGGGGATGGGGCAACAGCTAACACGTCAGAAGCCAAACACGTTTATGCAAATATTGGTGTTTATCAGGCAACATTGACGGTTACGGATGCAAATGGTCTTTCAGCCAAGGCTGTTCGTTCAATTGAGATCAGTCGTCCGGAAACTAAGATTCGGTTCGCATCGAAAAAGCTTGATGATGCCAATGAAGTTACATCTTCTCCTGATAATTATGCTGGGACTGCCACAAAGTCGTTTGCAGGGTCTGTCATGACTCTTGAAGCGTCCGGATACATGCTCGCATCGGACGGATGTGCTTGTGAACTTTCAGTTGCCATTCATGGTCCAGGCTGTTCTGTAAGCAAGGCCAAAAGCCTGAAGGATGGAGGTGAAGGGGAGTTGACTGTTAAAACATCATGCAAAGGTGAGCCTGGTGATTATACCTGGTCGGTTAGTCGCAAGATTACTGGCAGTTGTGCCTGTACATTTAGCAATATCAGAGTGGATGGTTCTGAAAGCTAATCAATTTCATTTTGGCGTAGACAAAAAAGCTCGGAATTTCCGAGCTTTTTTTGTTTTTCAGCCATTGAAAGAAAAAAGAGGCAAAAAAAAAGCCCTGTATCCAAGGATGCAGGGCTTTTTTGATAGCTTGCAACTGAAATTAGTTGGCAGCGGCTTCTTCAGCAGGAGCAGCATCTTCAGCAGGAGCGGCTTCAGCAGCAGGAGCGGCTTCTTCAGCAGCAGGAGCGGCTTCTTCAGCAGGAGCGGCTTCAGCAGCAGGAGCAGCTTCTTCAGCAGGAGCGGCTTCAGCAGCAGGAGCGGCTTCAGCAGCAGGTGCTACGTTGTTGTCGGTTGCGGCTTCAGGAGCTGCTTTGGGACCACAAGCTGAAAGCATGAACATGGCTGACATAAGAACGAGTGCAAATAATTTTTTCATCTTTTTTTCCTTAAAAATGAGAATATTCAGCATAAAGACAAAGAGCTGAACATCAAATCCATAGCATACATATGACGAAGTGCAAATAATTGCCCTATCAAGAGTGGTCTCTATCCTCTATTAACGACATTGAGTCAAGTTTTTAGAGCATGAAAACGCGTAATTTGAAAATTTACATGCCAAAATGTCTGCAAAAAAATGAAGAATCTATAACAGTTTTACTGATGAAGGCTGTTCAGATTGGCTTAAAAAAAAGTTTGTTTTGATGGATAATCTCATTCGAAATTTGTTTCATCTCGCTGGTATTTTGCGTTGTCATGATGATTACAGCTCAAAAATGATGCCAGCAACTGCCGAAAGCATGATCCAGACGACCGGGTGGATTTTTTTAATCTTTTTGATGTGCGTCAGGCAAAAAATGACAATGGCTATGACAATGCACGGCCAGTTGAAGACAATCTGATAATCGCTCAGCTTGTCTGCAGGTGTAATGATGATAAGAGAGAGTGTGATGACACACCAGCAAGCTGCCGCAATGAGACCCGCAGAAGCGGGCCGCAGGCCATAAAAAATGGCATTAACAATGGGATTGTTTCTGAATTTTACCAAAAAAGCGGCAATGATAAGAACAACAATAATGGAAGGCGTTATGAGACCGAGTGAGGCAATGATGGAACCGGCCAAACCGGCGGTTTCGTAACCAACATATGAGGCCATATTGACGCCAAGCGGTCCTGGTGTCGATTCGCTGATCGCAATCATATTGGTGAGTTGATCGAGCGTAAACCAGCCTGTCCGTTCACCTAAATCTGTGAGAAACGGAATGGTCGCGAGTCCGCCGCCAACGGCGAGCAGACCAATGAGAAAGAATTCATAAAAAAGCTGGAGAAAAATCATGAGTTTTCCTCCTTTTGGCTTTTATCGGTTTTGGCGGCGTTTAATCTTTTCTTCGACAGGCTGATGGCGAGTCCTAAAATACCGGCAATGACAACAATCAGGGCCGGTGAAAATCCAAAAATAACGGAAACAAGAAAAACTACGGTAAAGATAAGTGCTGTCGGAATGTCGATAATGCTCGATTTGCGCAGCTTCAGAATGGCGTTGAGAATGAGAACACACACGCATGCCCTGATGCCCGCAAAGGCATGAATAATATAAGGATTATTCTGAAAATTGCTCAAACATGCGGCAATAATGATGATGATTAAAATGCTTGGTGTGACGACGCCAAGTGTGGCCAAAATTCCGCCTGGAATACCTTTTAGCCGACTGCCGACAAACGTGGCTGTGTTGACGGCAATGATTCCCGGTGTGCACTGACCAATTGCAAAATAATCAGTCAGTTCTGCATCTTCAGCCCATTTCTTTTTTTCAACGACTTCGCGCTGCAGAATAGGAAGCATGGCATAGCCGCCTCCAAATGTGCAAACACCGACTTTGGCAAATGTGAGAAAAATTTCGAAGTAAATATGCATGATTTTATTTTGGGGCGTTCCTTTTCGCCATCGGCGAATACGGTCCGCCAGGCGCGCTTCTAACGATACGCGCGCCTATGGTATTTTTTTTTATCGTAGACTAAAAGGAATTAATTTCTTCGCTTCAGCGAAGAGGTTTTTGGGGTTTGATGTGATGCTGGATGGATATGATAACCAATGTTCTAATTCGAAAATTTATTCGTACTCCGGAAAATGTGAAGGAACTTGAAACCCGAACATCATACGGAAAATTAGCCAGTATTGTCGGTATTTTTTGCAATGTTTTGCTTTTTGCCGGCAAACTTCTTGCGGGACTCATTTCTGGAAGTATTGCCATTATGGCCGATGCCGTGAACAATTTGTCCGATGCTTCCGGGAATATCGTGAGCCTTCTGGGGTTCCGATTTGGCGCAAAGCCCCCTGATAAAAAGCATCCTTACGGTTATGCTCGCTATGAATACCTCGCCGGGTTGACTGTATCGGTGATGATCGTGGCTATCGGACTTTCTCTGGGCAAGGATTCAATTGAAAAGATCATTTATCCCGAATTGACCGTATTTAGCTGGTTGTCTGTAGGAATTCTTGTCGTTTCCATTGTTGTAAAGGTTTGGATGAGCTTTTTTAATCGGCATATCGGCGAAAAAATTGATTCCGATACCCTGAGGGCTACGGCCGCCGACAGCCGCAATGATGTGTTAAGCACCGGCGCAGTTCTCATTAGCACAATCGCCGGATACTTGACTGGCATTGCCCTTATCGATGGCATTATGGGTTTGCTCGTGGCGTTGTTCGTTATTTATAGCGGCGCATCACTTGTTCGCGAAACGCTTTCTCCTCTGCTCGGGGAAAGTCCCGATCCAATACTCGTCGAACGCATTGAAAATAAGGTAATGAGCTATCCTGGTGTCCTTGGGATGCACGACCTCATTGTGCACGATTATGGGCCAGGACATCAGTTTGCCAGCTTGCATCTGGAAATGCCGGTAGAACGCGATCCGTTGCAAAGTCATGATCTCATTGACAATATCGAGAATGATTTCTGGGAAAACGAAAATCTGCAGGTAATCATTCATTATGATCCTATTGTGACTGCGGATGAAAGCGTGTTATCTCTTAGGAAAACATTGGCACAGAAAGTTTCGGAGATCGATTCTGAACTGACAATTCACGATTTACGCATTGTTCCTGGCGATACTCATACAAATGTGCTGTTTGATCTCGTGTTTCCTCCCGATTTTAAACAGGATCGCGATGATGTTGTTGTTAGGGTCGGGGAAATGCTTAAAAAGATGGATCAGAATTATGTTCCCAAGATAAAATGCGAACAAAGCTTTGCAAGTCGTTGTGGATAGATTCGGAGGTTTAAATGAAAAAGAGGTTTTGGTGCTTTTTAGCTTGTTGTTTGTTAGCAGGATGCACATTGGAAGAGGTCATAGTGGCGATCGTTGTCCGCCACTGGATGGTGTGGATGGCGCAGACCTGGATTATATAAAGCTGGGCGCGAATTCGACGATAACTCGTGAAGATGCTGTTAATTCACCAATGTTCAAAACGGCATTTGATACGGGGACTTGTCCTTTGGATTACCCGGCATGTGTGTTGGATTCGTCGAGTCAGAATTATTATTGCATGGTTCGATGCGAAGAATCTGCGGTAGCTTGTTTTGGACAGTGTATTAATCCGGATACGAATAAAGATTATTGTGGTGCAGACAGCACATGTTCCGGATATCAGGTTTGTAAAGCGAATGAAAATTGTGCGGTGAAGACAATAAATGGAGTGAGAGTGGAGAGGCCTGTTCCAAAGGTGTATCATGTACCAAAACGGGATGTGGTGAATGCACAAATGGTGCAATTCAATGTATTGATGTGGAAGGTGTAGGTCAGGTACAAGCATGCCGAAATGGTGTATGGGAAGTCATCGAAAAATGTGCTGGTCAGGCCAGATGCGACGGAAATTCATGTGGTGACTGCGTAGACGGAACATTCCGGTGCATTGATGCCACGGATAAAAGCTGGATGCAGAAATGTTCTGACGGTAAGTGGAAATCTTTCCAGAATTGTGGCGGATTCCGGTGTCGTTCTGAAATCGCATGCGCGGAATGTCAGGAAGGTACTGTTTCTTGCGAAAATATCAATCACGTTGGGACTTTGCACTCATGTATTGGTGGGGTTTTGCAGGATTCTCTCTGCTATGATAATTCAGAATGCTTGAATTCGACCGACATGCGGTTCATGCATGGTTGGTTCTGCTCAGTGTTTGAACGACGAAGATGGACACGGTAGCCGCAATGTGTGCTTGCAGGGTGAGCCCACAAACGAAGCCTGTATTGATGGTGTTTCATGTGCAGGAACGGAAAATTGTGGCGAATGCGTGAATGGCGAAATCAAATGCGAAAACGATTCAAACGCCAAAGGCACTGAAATGCATTGCGAACAGGGTGTTTGGCGTGTGACTTCGTCGTGCGGCGGTTCATGCAATGGTAAAACATGCGGTATCTGCGTCAATGATTCCGAAAGATGCATTAATGACGAAAACAATCAGGGGGCAATGCAGTATTGTCGCGATGGCATTTGGTCGGATGAAATCGCCTGTCCGGGGGGATTTTCATGCAATGGCAATGCCTGTGGCGAATGTGTGATTAATACCGATTCATCTTGCAAGGATGATGAAACAGGCACAGGTGTTTTGACTTCATGTAATAATGGTGTTGTGATTAAAACGCGATGTCTTGGCGATGTTTCCTGTGAAGATGCCCATTCTTGCGGGGCTTGTGTGTCTGGTGAAAAGACATGTCAGAACGTTAACGATATCGGTTCGGTGACAGAATGCGTGGATGGCATGACAAAAGTTACGAGTTGCGACGGATTTTCGTGCAATATCGACGGCCAGTCATGTGGAACTTGTAAAAATGGCGTTCAATGCCTGAACAATGCAAAACAGATTGGTTCTGTCGTAACCTGTGCGGATGGTATTTCTCAGGTAATTTCCTGCGAGTCGGTTTCCTGTGATGCGTCAGGAACTGGTTGCGGTATGTGTATCAACGGGACAACCTGCACAAATGATGCAAATGGTTTTGGTACAATGAAAATTTGCACCAATGGTGTGGAGTCGACGAACAGCTGTCCTGGCAATGCATCCTGCAAAAGTGCAGACAGCTGTGGCGAATGCACAAATGGTCAGCATTGTGTCAATGGGGCAAATGGCGTCGGGGAACTGACGGTTTGTGAAAATGGTATCCAGACGACCTTATCGTGTGGCGATGTTTCGTGTAATGAAGATGGAACTGCTTGTGGTGAATGCAATGTGAATGGCTTTAAAACATGTGTCAATGGCGCGGATGGAGTTGGTGTAGAAACCAATTGCGTCAATGGTAAACTGAGCCAGCGCACTTGTCTGGACAATGCATCATGCGACGGTAATTCATGTGGCAGCTGCGTCAGTGGTTCTCAGACATGCAGCAATGTCGGCGTGACCGGATTGTTGAATGTCTGTCGCGATGGCAGTGTCAAAACGTCTTCATGTCCGGGGGATTATTCCTGTAAAGCGGATGGGATCAACTGCGGTTCCTGTAAAAATGGGACGACCTGTACAGATTCTGGCACGACGGGAACACTCCACATTTGTATCGATGGGGTTTTGAGTGAGTCCAAATGTGCAGGCAATAGTTCATGTAAGGCTAATGGCGTTGATTGCGGTAGCTGTGTGAACGGCGTTAGTTGCACAAATGAAGGAAATACAGGGTATAAAACGATTTGTACGTATGGCGTTCCGGATGTCGTTGCATGTTCAGGTGGCAATTCATGTAATGCGGCAGGAACGGACTGTGGTGCCTGTGTCAATGGTTCATCCTATTGTCAGAATAATAGTTCTGGTATCGGTGAGATTTTTGAATGCACCAATGGAACAAATAATAAGAAGAGTTCGTGTTCGACCTCTTGCGATGGCAACAGTTGTGGTGTTTGCGTCAATGGCACGACGGAATGCAGAGATGAAGGTGGTGTTGGTAAGATTTATTCCTGCCGGGATGGCAAATGGAATTATTCTTCCTCCTGTTCCAATGCATCCTGCGATGTTGATGGCAAGGCATGCGGCATTTGTACAAATGACAGCGTAAAATGTTCGAATTCTGGTTCTGTTGGTAGAAAATACACATGCAAACACGGTGCCTGGGATTCTGGAGCGGTTTGTCCGAATAATTCATCCTGCGTTTCTGCAACAACCTGTGGCAGCTGCGAAAATGGAACAACCTGCTTGAATAACGGAACGACGGGTATGAAAACTGTATGTACGGATGGAGCACCCAATACAAGTACATGCCCTGGCTACAATTCATGTAATGCTTCCGGAACGGATTGTGGTAGCTGTATTAACGGTACGACTTGCTCGAATAACGGAAC
>JAZRWV010000393.1:0-4337 GCA_045599925.1 Myxococcota bacterium | reverse complement strand
TAAGGCATTATTCGAGGGATCCCCAATCTGGGCAAACTAAATTGATAATCCAACTCATCCCACATCATCACAGATAGGCAGCTTATTTTTACGGATGCTGTCAACGGCGTGGTGTATCCTCCTCTATCCAAGAGCCCCCGGCTGAATAGTTACCATATCTTCCCACACCCTCATGACTCTCCTTTTTCTTCCCCTTTTTTCTGGACAGTTTGTTTGTCATGTAGTAATCACACCTACATGTAATCTGTTAGTCCTACATTACAGGGCTGTAGATTACTTCAAGCCAGACTTTATCGTTGCCGGGGGATGTGATAATAATGATTTCGTTTGGTCGCTGACTTTGGGATTTTTCTTATTCCATACCGTAGTGTGATTAACTGGTTCAAGGAGATATAATGGACAGATCAGAACTTATGACATTGACTGTCAAAGTGCTCCGCACTAAGGCTGAAGAACTTGGTGTCAAGCGCATTACTTCATTGAAGAAAAATGATCTCGTCGATGCTATTTTGAACGCATCTGGAAATGATTCTGAAACGGAAAACTACGTTAATAATAACGATGTTGCGGATGTCGAAGAATCTGATTCCATGGATGTCGTTGATTCTGTGAATGATGAGACCGATTCTGTAGATCCCGCCTCTTTTGCTAATAATTCTGTTAAATCGGATGCCAAATCCGCAGATGCTAACATCGACAAAATAAAGACCATTAATGCTAAATCTGATAAAAAAGCCTCAGATGCTGATGCCGATAACTCTGACGATGATGCCGATAAAAAAGACGTCAAATCGGATAAATTAAAGACCGCTAATGATTCCGAAAAAAAAGAAGCTGAAATAGAACCCGCTCCGGTTGAGCCCAGTTCAATCTTTATCGATCACGGCGCCATCCTTCCTGAATACGTTCCCGGTACATGTCTTTATGCTCTCGTGCGCGACCCGGGAACGCTCTTCGTCTATTGGAATGCAACATTTGAAAGCAATAACGGTTGGCTTTTAACCGCTTATGATGCCGCCGGTAACGAACTCCAGTCATTTACAACCCCTGCACGCCGAAACGGCCGTGGATATTTTCGAATTCCTACCGCTCGCGTCGCTCGCGTCACGCTCTCTGTCGTGACTGGTTACGGCAATAGCGAAGTCAAACTCGAATCCAGAATTAAAATTGCTCAGCAGCTCGGTATTGTTCAGCCTGCTCCAAAATTCGATGAACGATGGGTCGATGTGCAGAATCACGAAGTCGTTTACGAAGCTCCTGCTCCCGGTCGCGCTCCTGCTTTCCAGGAAGTTTATCAGAGCATGACAAATCAAATGACTGGCGGCGGTTTCGATCGTGCGCTTGAAGCTCATAATGGCTCGATGACCTCTCCGAATCAGACTGGTTCGACCTCATCCCGATTCGGGTCCCTCAATCATCCTGGCTCTTCTGATACCCTCGTCGCAACTTCAAGCTCTCTCATTCGTCGGTAATTCTTCTTCTGACTATTACGGCTTAGCTCCGTTTACATAATTTAAGGATGACTTCCATGAGTTTACAAGGCTATCTCAGCATCGTCCTGCATGCACATTTGCCATTTATTCGTCACCCCGAATATCCTGATTTTCTCGAAGAAGACTGGCTTTTCGAGGCTATGACCGAAACTTATATCCCTCTCCTTCGCATGATGAAGAGACTGACCGACGATCATATTCGCTTCCGGCTTACGATGAGTTTGACTCCGCCCCTGTGTGAAATGCTCGCTGATCCTCTTCTTCAGGAACGATACGTCGCTCATTTAACTAAAATCTCTGAACTCGCCGAAAAACAACGCATCGAAAAACAAGGCACACCTTTTCACGATGCTTCTGCTTCGGCCGCTTATGAACTCGCCGAAACAAAACGACTTTTTACCGAAGAATGGAATCGTCAGCTTCTTCCCGTCTTTAAGAAATTCCAGGATGAAGGATCTCTCGAAATCATTACCTGCGGTTGCACTCACGGTTTTCTCCCTCTGATGGCAACCGATGAGGCCCGTCGCGCTCAGATTTCTATCGCTGTCGCAAATTACAAGAAGCATTTCGGCCGCGCACCTCGCGGTATCTGGCTCCCCGAATGCGCTTTCGTCCCAGGAATTGATGCTCTTCTCGCTGAAAATGGCATCACTTTCTTTATTCTAGAATCCCACGGCTTGACCCAGTCCAATCCGCCAGCCCGCTACGGAACTTTCCGCCCCGTCGTGACCCCGAGCGGTGTTGCGGCTTTTGCTCGTGATCTCGAAAGTTCACGCCAGGTCTGGAGTGCCGAAATCGGTTACCCGGGTCATCCCAATTATCGCGAATTTTATCGCGATTGCGGCTTCGATCTGCCGTATGCTCAAGTTAAACCCTATCTCCATGCCGATGGCGTTCGCCGTAATACCGGCCTCAAATTCCATCGTATTACCGGTAAACTCCCCCTCGACAGAAAAGAACCCTACGTGCCGACATGGGCTTCCGAAACTGCTGCTGAACACGCAGGAAACTTCCTCTTCAATCGTCAGGCTCAATGCCGTTATCTCAAGGAAGTACTCGGTACAACCCCGCACATCACCGCTCCGTACGACGCCGAACTCTACGGACACTGGTGGTACGAAGGCCCGCAGTTCCTTGAGTATCTCATGCGCAAAGCCGCTTGCGATCAGGACGAAATTCAGATGATTACGCCGAGCGAATACCTTCAGATCGAAACGGTTCATCAGGAAGTCATGCCATGTCTGTCAAGCTGGGGCGCAAACGGCTTTTTCGAAGTCTGGCTCAATGATGGAAATGACTGGATTTATCCGCATCTTCACTGCGCAGAAGAGCGCATGGTCGAACTCGCTGGCCGCTTCCCGAACGCCGATGGCGATCTCAAACGCGCGCTCAACCAGGCCGCTCGTGAACTCGTGCTCGCGCAGGCTTCCGACTGGGCTTTCATCATTACGACAAATACGTCCGTCGATTATGCCGAAAAACGCACACGCGACCACATTTCCCGTTTCAACGGAATCTATCAGCAAATCGTCGAGAATCGCCTCGAACCCGCCTGGATTTCCGAGCTCGAATGGAAAGACAACATCTTCGCAGAAATCGATTATCATGCTTATTCGCCGATTTATCGCAAGCCTCAGGCTGGCGCGGTTTATACGTCCGATAACGATTAATATTTGGGGGTCTCGTGCCATGACACGGGGCTGCTCGCCTTGCGCCGCACCACGGAGACTGTGAAATTATTCACAGCATCGACACGTGTTCTGCTATTATTTCTCCAGCTTGCTCATTTGAGCAAGCTGATTGTCTTTTAGTGGAGAAATAATGCCAGCCAAATGCATTACACCTGAAGTTCGAAGCCAATATAAGCTTGTATCACTTGATAGCTTAATACCTGAAAAATCAGAGGTACGCGTTATTGATGTATTAGCCGAGCAATTTTGGCAAACGTGGTCTAAGGATCACCCACAGATATTGAATAACACCCATGCAGGAGCACCTGCATATCCATATAAAGAGCTATTGAAACTATTGGTTTATGGCTACCGTAACAAAATAGCCAGTTCACGAAAGCTCGAAGCCGCAACACACATCAATATTGAAGTCATTTTTTTGCTTGGAGAATTGCATCCATCGTATCGCACAATTGCCGCATTTCGAGCGGAACAAAGCGAGTTGATTCAGAGCTTTTTTGACTTTGTACGAGATTATTTGCTCCAACAAATATCAGAGAAAAGAGCAAATAGCGAAGGTCTAATCATAGCAATTGATGGCACTAAATTTAAAGCCTATGCATCTTTGACAACGGTTCAATGCTATAGCCAAGAACTCCGAAAAACAAAACTGGAACTCGAATCGTATCTCAAAGAGGCTGAAGAACTCGACCATCTTGATGAGTTAGAGGAAGAAAATTTGCAGCTCAAGGAAAGAATTGAGCAACTAAAGCTTAAGATTGAAGAGAAAGAGGAAAAAGTTAAGGCATGCGAAGCTAAACTTGCAGCGGCTAAGACTGTGGGAGAGCAACGATTTGTAAACGATCCTGACGCAAGATGTATGAAACACAAATCAGGTGCTTTTGATGCTTCATACAACACGCAACTAGCAGTCGAATCCAGTCAGCACATCATCCTGGATTATGCAGTAAGCAACAATGCTAACGATATTCATCAGTTAGAGCCAGTGGCACGTGCTACTTGCGATGCTACGGAAAAGCATGGTTTGAATGTTGATACCTTTATTGCAGACTCTGGATATTGCAATGCAAAACAGATTCAGTCTCTTGAAGCCGACGGTCATAAATGCATCGTCGGAATTCCAAAGGTACATCAGAAGGAATCAGATGCAAAA
>JAZRWV010000392.1:0-2504 GCA_045599925.1 Myxococcota bacterium | reverse complement strand
CCTCTCTGGTCATCCTGGCCCGAAGGGCTTCGCAATCGCGCCCCAAACGCTTTGAAAGAAGCCGAAGCCAAATACGCGGATCAGATTGAAAACCGCAAATTTGCTCAGTTTATTTTCCACAAGCAGTGGCAGGCACTTCGTGCACTTGCTGCCGAGAAAAAAATCAAAATCATGGGTGATGTTCCCATCTTTGTGTCGCATAATTCCGTTGATGTCTGGTGTCATCGCGACTTATTCGAACTCGATGAAAAGGGATTCCCCGGATCGGTTGCTGGCGTTCCGCCTGATTACTTCGCAAAAGAAGGCCAGCTGTGGGGAAATCCGCTCTACAACTGGAAAAAGCTCGAAGAAACGGGATATCGCTGGTGGCTCGATCGCCTGACGGCCCTCAACAGCCTTGTCGATATCGTTCGCCTCGACCATTTCCGCGGATTTGAGGCATTCTGGAGTGTTCTGGCGACCGAAAAAACGGCCGTCAATGGTCACTGGGTAAAAGGCCCTGGCATGAAATTCTTCAATGCAGTGGCGAAGGAGCTTCCGAACCTTGAAATCATCGCGGAAGATTTGGGAATCTTGACGCCAGAAGTCGAGATTCTCCGCAAAAATGCTGGTTTTCCCGGCATGCGCGTGCTTCAGTTCGGGTTCCCGTGCGATGATGCCAACGATCACCATGCACTTCACATGCACACGCAGGACAGCGTCGTTTATTGCGGTACACACGACAATAATACGACGGTTGGCTGGTATCTGAGCCTCGACGAAGGTCAGCGCGACCGCGTTCGCTGCTACCTTTCCATCGATGGCAACGAAATCGCCTGGCAGCTTATGCGCGCTGCTGAGTCTTCGGTTGCCGCTCTCTGCATTCTTTCGGCTCAGGACCTGCTCAGCCTCGATTCGTGGGCTCGCATGAATGTTCCCGGCGTCGCAAAAGGCAACTGGATGTGGCGTTTGACCGATCCCCTCCCTGGCTGGATTGCTGATCGCCTCAAAAATATGATCGAAATTTATGGTCGCGCCTCCTGGCAACAGGTCAAAAAAGAAGTCGTAAATTCCGATAAGGCTTAATTCTTTTGTGGCGCCGCCTATTGCTTCGCAATACGGCCGCGCAGCCGGGCTATTTCATACGCCCGGCATTCATTTAGCTGGTGAAATCCGGGGCAAAGCCCCGACAAATGCATATTTATTTCAAGGAGCTACTTTTATGAAACTCAATCTCTCTGCTCTTTTCATTCTCTCTGCTCTTACACTTTCCCTCAATGCCTGCAGCGATGATGATGGCAATCATGAAGAAGAAAAAACACCCTGCACTCAGGACGTCTGCAGCAGTGATTCCATTTTGATTCAGTGCAACAATGGCGTGGAAAATCCTGTAACATGCCAGTATGGTTGTGAAAATAATGCCTGCAAACCGGCACCGTCTGAACCGGGATGTTCCTACACAGAACCCAAATGTTCCGCTGATTTCAAATCCGTTCTCACATGCACGGGCGGTGTCGAATCCTCGAAAGAATGCAAAAATGGCTGCGAAAACAACGAATGCAAACCAGAATGCACTGCAAACAAATGTTCTGACGATGGAAAATCACTCATCAAATGCAATGATGGCGCCGAATCCACAGAATCCTGCGTGAATGGCTGCGAAAATGATGCATGCAAAGCCCCATGCGACTACACCGACAATAAATGCAATGTCGATAATAATGCTGTTCTTTCATGCAGCGGTGGTAAAGAAACTGTAACCTCATGCGAAAAAGGCTGTGCAGACGGTTCATGTTTAGATTGCACAGAAGCTACCGAAGCCACAGACTGTGGCGCCGGTCAAATCTGCGAAAACGGCGCCTGCGTTGCCGGATGCACCGCTGACAAATGCGATGGCGACAACCTGCTCGCCTGCAATAACGGCCGCTATGAAACAGCTTCTGACGACAATAAATGCGAAGTCAAATGCGTCGATGATGCCATGGGCGACGGAAAATCCATCTGCGTCGATGCAGATTATTGCAAAGTCCCTGAAGACTGCGCCGGTCGTGATGATGGAAAAACGACCTGCGACACTTCAAATCACAAATGCGAATCCTTTGCATGCTCCAAAGTGAATTGCAAGGAAGGCGAAACCTGTGTCCTCGGTGCATGTGTTCTCAACAAGGATTTGACAGCTGAAAATAGCTCCGAATGCGATCCCGCAACATTCGTCGATCACTGCCGTGGCGATTACCTCGCGTTCTGCGAATACACAGACAAAGTTGGCGAAACGAAAATTTATAAAGTCAAACTGACAAACTGCGTCGATGCTTCTTATAAACTGAACGGCTGTGCATCTTATAAAGATGGAACAGAAGTCAAGACTTCATGCATCGAATCCAGAAGCAATGAAGTGCTTTGCGGCACTGCAAATTCCGGTTCTGAATGTGTTGAAAGATACAGTGGTGCGGAGTACACGCACTATCTGTGCACAGTATCCACCGAGAATAAACCTATCGCTATTGCAGATATGTTTGATTATT
>JAZRWV010000391.1:0-6555 GCA_045599925.1 Myxococcota bacterium | reverse complement strand
TTATAATCGCGCTTCATTCCTCAAAACCAATGCAAATGCGCTACAACGTGTAGCAATCAGTATTTGCCTGATTTGAGGAAAAAAGAACAGGTTTTTCGTCATTATCGAGTGATTTTTTTTACCCCCCGACTGAGTTGTAACATAAAATCTGGTTTGCCCCTTTATTTGAGCTCATGTCCTAAATCTTATCACTCTTGCATAAAATTTATCTCTTATAAATCAAAATGTTACACACTGTTTTATCTATTTCTTCCATTACAACATGGCTTGCATTGACCGGTGCATCGGCTGTTATGCCGATGCACCACAGCCCATTACGTCACGATGTTTCTGCACTGGTTTGAACACATGTAAGTTTCCGGTTTCATATAATCGCAGTCTTCGTGCTCTTCATCGATTTCGCCATCGCCACAGTACGGAGCGAGTGTGCAATCAGACTTACAACCACCATACGAACCAGTATTCTGTACCGTACCAAAGTCACAAACTTCCTTACCGGGTTCGACAAAACCATCACCACAATACGGTGCAAGCGTACAGTTGGAATTACAACCACCATACGAACCGTCATTGTTTGCGGTGCCATCGTCACACTGCTCATACCCCGCATCAGTATGACCATCACCACAATACGCATTGAACCTACAGGTTGATGAACATCCACCATAGACGCCATCCATATTATTTAAGGCGTAATCGCATTCTTCATTGCCGTTCGGAATGCCATCACCACAATACGCGGCTTTCGTGCAGTGCGAAGTACAACCGCCATAGGAACCATCATTCACGCCATCATCGCAGGTTTCATAAGGAGCATTTACCACTCCATCACCACAGCGCGCATTCCATTTACAGTTTTTTGAACAGCCGCCATAAACACCAGTTTCATTATTCCTGCCATAATCACACTCTTCATCACCATTCTTCATGCCATCACCACAATACGCAGCTAAAGTACAGTTGCTCCGGCATCCATTGTACAACCCGGTATTGCTTGCAACCCCAAGGTCACATATTTCATACCCCTCATCCACATGACCATCACCACAGTGCGAGTTCAAAGTACAATCCGTTCCGCACCCACCATAGACGCCATCTTTATTGAGGTCTTTTCCGTAATCACATTCTTCATTGCCATTCACAATACCATCGCCACAATACCCAGCATTCTGACAAGTCAACGTGCACTGATTTTCACCATAAGCCGTTGCACTGTTATTATCCCCGAGGTCACAAGATTCACGCCCTGCCGCTCCATTCTTACTGCCATCACCACAGAAAGGCGCTTGTTTACATTGTGACGTACAGGCATTCTGACCATAGGCATTGTCATTATTCGCATTGCCATTATCGCACATCTCTCCTGCATCTATATTCCCATCACCACAGTAAGGTGCTTTCCTGCACTGTGTCGTACACAAATTTTTGCCATAGGATGTATCGGAATTGGCATCCCCCAAATCACATTCCTCACCTGCACCAACTTCACCGTCGCCACATTTCTGGAACTTACACAGAGAAGTACAATATCCGGTTGCAGAACCGTTCTTCGAACCCTGATCGCATTCCTCATCATTATCGGGGTCAATTATTCCATCACCGCATCTCGAAATCTTGCAATAACGAGCCAGACACTTGACAACTTGACGGGAAGAATCCCGGCAAACACCATTGCTGTCACAGTCACATTCTTCGCCAGCATCAACCTGGCCGTTATTTTTACCGCACTTATTACTGCAAATGGTCGAGTTTTCAGGGCAGCTGCACTGCGATTTCCCTGTCTTCAAGAACCCATCAAGCGTCAGTTGGTACTGAGAACCGGAGTCACATCGTTCCGCCTGGAAGAAATTAAGATCATATAGACCATCTTCATAAATATCATAACGACGGTCACATACGATATCAGACTCTACTCCATCAAAAATACATTTTTGGGATGACAATGTGTTACTCGCTGCATTACCAGACTGCATACCGCCAAGATCGACAAAAAGCTTGCGATTGATAAACGCCCAAACATCATCATCACCTTTAAACGAAAGCGTTTCATTACCTTTATATTGGAAAACGGTATGAAGTTCAGAGGTAAAGTTACCGTATTTGTGTGTATCTCCATTCGCAGACTCATCATCCTTATACCCACCACTCATATTTTGAAATGGATAAAATGAAGATGAATTATATGAATACTTATCAGTATCATTGGCATCCTGGGTCAATGTTAATGTGCTGTCAAACTTGCGATTCACACCTTCAAAGTATCGATACCAATAATAAAAAGATGCTGGACCTGTAACCATCTCGCTATATTTTTTCCCGGTTGAGCTCGATGTATTACTATCACTTTGCTTGCAATAGTTACTCGAATAATTATCAATCAGCACCGGCTTGCCATCTTTATCAAGTTCTGTATTTACCATTCCCCCGCAACCAGAACCACTAAAAGCACAACCAAAGTCTGGATAACCCTGTTTGGTTGAAACCCCCGCTGTTGAACCTGTTCCGGAATATTCAAATTCTATCTCATTGGTATAAACTTCTTTTTCTGAATAAACATCATTATAGTTCTTTGTACCTGGATTTGAAGCCATCCTGCCCGTAGTAGTTTTACAGCTATTTTCACTACTTTTACAACATTTATCTTTAACCAGTTTTGGATAACTTGTATTGTTACAAATGTAACAAGTGCCTTGATAAAATGTATAGCCGGATGAACACTTATTATAACACTTATTATTATATTCTATTCCGTTACATACTTTTTTATTACATACATTATTAATCACACTGCCATCGCAAGTCTCTTTATTCTTATAACACCGTCCATTATAGTCATAACCTGAACAGCTTCTGGTGCTATAACACTCTCCATTATAATAATACTGCTTGCAATTAATTTTACTAGCCTCACTCGACTCTATCCAGCCATCCCCCGTTCCTGAACTCTGATGAGCTCTGAAATCGTAATAAGTAATATCCATATCGACGTATTTATCTAGTGCAACTTTACTCCAGTCGGTACAATCCCAGCCCTCCTCTATCTTACATTGGCTCGAACAACCATCGCCGGAAAACATGTTCCCGTCGTCGCATTCTTCCACAGGAACAAATGTCACATTATTTCCATATCGCTGCTTACAAACTTCTTTTTTCTCGCCAGCACTAAGTGTTTGGCCATTTGTACACTTAATTTTACCCTCACCATCTCGTTCTGCAATCATCCAAAGAGTAATACCATCCCCACATTTGGCTGAATATTCATACTTTTGCTCATCTTTTCCCTGATCATTTTTCTCAACATATTTATATTCATCAAACATAAATTCAAATTTACAACTCGGTGAACAACCATCATTCGGATAATGATTCCCATCATCGCATTCTTCACCAACATCGACTTTTCCATTGCGACAAGTTCCAATGTAACAATTTTTACCATCTAAATCACAATGGTATCCAGTTTCTATCTTGCAATTATCTGAACATCCAGATCCTGGTACGCCATTTTGGCTTCCGAGATCGCATTCTTCAGCAAAAACATATCCATCTTCTTTATCCAGGGTTCCATTTCCACAAACAGAACCGGAAATTCCCACACATGCCCCCCCCCTAAAGGTGGTTTCATTGTATGGACACTTGTGATTATCTTCAATCCTGCATGCCGAAGTGCATCCATCATTATTCGATGTATTACCATCATCACACTCTTCGCCATACTGCACGAGGCCATCCCCGCACCGCCCTTTGGGCGTCAGGCAATTCGTTTTTTGATTCATCTCGGTTGTACAAGCATAGCCTGTTTCGCGTTTGCATCGGCCTGAACACCCATCATTGTCGTTATTATTGCCGTCATCGCACTCCTCGCCCCAGGCAAGAATGCCATCACCACACGCGGCTGCAACACATCGCTTGCCGGCATTGGGACAAATATAGCCGCGCTCAATGTTGCCGTTATAACATCCATCGCCAGCAACATTATTCCCATCATCGCAATCTTCAAAATCTGAAGAAACCACTCCATCACCATACAACGACGAAATGAGAATACAGCGAGTCGCTGTTGTAGTGCATTTTCCAGATGGACAAGGCGGATCGCTGTTTACACAGACGTAACCCGCAATCGGGTAACATCCTCTGCAATACGAAGCCTGGCTTGCAATCCCATCATCACAATATTCACCTGAATCTATAACACCATTGCCGCACGGAATCTTGTTGCAGCTATTACCTGAACATTCCCAACCGTTTTTCGCTGTACAATTCACAGTGCATCCAAAACCATCTTTGCCATTATTATCTTTTAAATCACATTCTTCGCCATAAACAGTATCTACCCTTCCATCACCACAACGGCTTGCTTTCTTACAACTCGGCGTGCAGCCTCCATACATTCCCGTATTGCTCCCATCGTCGCATTCCTCGCCATGCGCCCAATCGATAATGCCATCTCCGCAATATGATGCTAACGAACAATCCGGATTGCAAATGGTGTCTGTCTTTTCAAGGCTATATCCACCAACATTCAATGATTTTCCAGAATCATCTGTCCCCAAATCACATTCTTCATAAGGTGCTGTAACGATTTTATCTCCACAATAGGGTGCTTTTGTGCAATCACTTTTGCACCCACCATACATTCCAATATTCCCGCCAGTCCCATTGTCACATTGCTCATTGCCTTCTACTTCGCCATTTCCACAGTAAGATGCCAGCGTACAATCTTTGTTACATCCTCCATATGTCCCATCACCACCCCAGAAAACACCCAGACTGACTTCATAGCCATCATCGCAAGCCTCATAGCCATCATCGAGTTTTCCATCACCACAAAACCCGGTTAATCCTGAACAATCGGGCTTACAATTCTTTCCATACGCACCAGTTCCACCGTATGCATATTTTCCAAGCCCATCATCACAGACCTCACCTTCATCTTTATTGCCGTCGCCACAGTAGGGAGCCCAGGTACAATCAGGATTACAATGCCCATACGAGCCATCACCGCCCACAGGCTTGCCATTCGCATCAACAAATTTAGAGTGGCCGTCTTCGTCTATGACATTTTCATCACATTCTTCCGGACCATTGGGAATGCCATCGCCACAATATCCAGCATCTGCCATGCCACTGCAGTCCGATTTACAATGGCCATATGTACCGGTTCCACCACCAATGAGTTCATCCTTATTATTGGTGATATGACCTAAACCATCATCACATACTTCGCCATCACTGACGATACCATCACCACAATATTTCGCCCACGAACAGTCGGTATTACAACGGCCATAAGCGCCTGTGTTTTCATCCATGCCATCATCGCATACTTCATCATTCTGAAGAATGCCATCACCACACTTTTCAGCACGAGCTGCTGCAATTTCATCATCACTGCAGGGTCTATTGCCAGGATTGTCGATAATACCGTCACAATCGCCATCAATATGGTCACCAACGCAGTCATTGCCAAGACTTCGCTTATACGCCCTCATGTTTGGCGTAATGCACATGTTCTCACTGTCGCAACAGTCGAGTCTGCGTCCGGCTGCATCGCATATGGTCATGCCATCGCCATCTTCATCCTGCTCCATTTCCGGAACACCGTTGCAGTCGCTATCGCGCAAGGGATCGTCTTTGTCACAGACGTAGTTATAGTCGGGAAGAACCTCTCCCTCGCATTCATCAGACCATACGGCTCTGTTATTTCCATCCAGCACACATGCTTTTTTGCCGGCCTTGCAAAGTCCAACCCCTGCTGTGCCTTTGGGGCCGCTATAGCATTCCATGGTTTCGCCAACCGTACACATATCTTCTTGCCAGGCTGAGTCTTTTTTCTCTTTCTTCCCGGATGTGTCATCAGAAGAACAACCAACAGAAACTCCCGCACATATTGCCACCAAAACGATGAGTAATCTTTTCATAAACACTATCCTCTTTTGTGCCACACAAATTTAAAATTCCCTTTATATTTTACACTAAAAATTCCGAATCTGTTAACATTTTATTAATATAGTGACACATTCCGTCTGACACTCAATCCCTATTTCCATCTGCAACACAGACCGTATTACAATTTTTCCATACAAATCATCTATTTACACACAACTTTCTCAAATATAACGCGAATACAAGTCATCGGCTCACACGTCATCTTCTGCAATGAGCTTTTTTGTTGGATACGCCTAAGGCAAAGCCTTACGGCGTATTGGGTTCGCCTAGTAATGCTGCTATTGCAGCATTACTACGGCTCACCTTTCATTATGATTTATGCTGTTCAGTCATCACACTCAAAAACTGACTTAGCTCAACAAAATGCTGACAAATCCCAACTGGAAGCTGAACAATTCCGTCACGTGACGAAGACTCCAGAAGCCAAATCCACTCCTCTATGGCCCAAAGCGCCCTGCAAAGGTCTTCATCACAACAACAATCTGCCAATAATTCCTGATTCGCGCGCCCCCCCCGCCCCTTGACTCTCGATGCCAATCCCTGTGGAAAACGACTCCGAAGCAGCCAGGTCATGGCGTCGTATACGGTCGCACGCACATCCGCATC
>JAZRWV010000390.1:0-7097 GCA_045599925.1 Myxococcota bacterium | reverse complement strand
GGAGATTCACTAGCTCCAGGGGGCGCTTTCTGGTTTTGTCGGTATTTTCGTGCTGATAAGAAAAAATAGCCTAATCTGGCAAATTGGAATATAATGTTATGCCTTTATTTTAGGTCCATGGTCTGGCTGGTTTGACACTCTGCTGCGCATGGACGTACTTTGTCTGTATTTCTTCCTGCATGAACGCTCATTTTGATTCATACAAATCCATCAATCAGGCTGAGCTGATTTCCGTTCAGCATGGGCTGACTGGGAATATACCAGAGCATTTTTTTGACTCGATGGCTGTTGACCCGGATGCCTGGAATGTTCCTGCTTTATGGTTGCGATTTGCTCAGGCTGCGCTTCGCTTTAAAAATACAGCGGTTTCTGTCCGTGCTCTTGAACTGCATGCCAAAAAATCAAATGGAAATATGAGGCCTCTGGCCTGGCTTATTCTTGGCCATTATCTGAGGTTTTCTGAGGCCAGAACAATTGATGCGGCAAAGGCATATGCTGAGTGTGCTTCTGGGAATGACAATGATGCGCTTTGCGCCATTATCGCACTTCACAGGCTGTATCGTACAGATCCTCAATGCAGTGATATTACAGATCTGATTCATTCCATCAGATTAAAAAAGGCATTTAAGGCTGAATCAACAGACGTGCTCGACAAACGTCTGGCTGAAGTGCCCGGAGTGGATGCCTTAAAACGAGCTGACATCTTCTGTGAAATGGCTTTGAGCTATCTGATGAACTGGGGGGATGTCGGAAGTGCATTTGAATGTCTGCTTCAGGCTGGTGCTTTGAATAAAAATCAGCCCCTACTTGCAACAACACTGGCTGCTCTTGTCATGGCAATGCCGGACAATGCGCCTGTTGTTTCGAGAGGTATTCAGCTCCTCGTTCAGCTGCAAAAAGCGGAGCTTGTCGATGATGTCGTTCGCGTTTGTGAAGCCTTTTCAAATGGATTCACTGATGGAAGTCTCCTTTTGATTGCTGAGGTTTATGCTCTCAGGCTTCATCAGCAGGAAAGAGCTGCTTTCTATCTTTTCAGATGCCTGGTTCAGAACCCTGCTTTTGGGGCTGATGCACTCGTCAAAAATACATGGATATCAAAACATGCCGCCGGATGTTCAGAATTTCGTGAGGCTCTTCTCGAAGGACTGAAAATCATTTCTGATGAAAAACTCAGTATGCAGATTTTTGCATATCTTGGTCGTTTTGCGCCTGATAATGACGTGCGAAGACAGGCTATTATTTTTCAGATTCGACTTCTCACGGCTTCAGGTTTTCACGAACAGGCCTTGAGAGCTATTTCCGGTGCGGTTCTGAAATTCGAACCCGAATGGACTTGGCAGCTCTATGACTTGTTGCTTGAACTCATCCGTGTCAATGGAAATGCCCAGGATACCGCATGGAATGCTCAGCTTCTTCATATTGCAGACACTCTGTGCAGAAAAAATGCAAATGTTCATCAGTTTCATTGTTTTCTCGAAGCTTTTTTAGACATGCTTGGCGAGTTTGAGGCCTCATCAAATGACTCCATAAGTCTTGTTAAAAGTATTAGAAAACGATTTGTCACTCAGAGTGTGCCAGATAAATCCATCGACGATTTTCAGTGCCTTCCTGAAAATATGCCAATCCTCGCTTCTTGCCTTGAACTCATTAAAAATGACAGAACCAATCAGGCAATGCAGGCTTTCTTTGCCTGGTGCGAAAATGGGGTCGAATTTGAAACTGCATTCATGGTGTTGTGCAAATTGGATTCTGTCATCTCGGGGACTGAAGACACTCAAAAAGAACAAATATTATCTCTTTTACAACGCCGAATGGGTTTTCCCAATGACTCCAGACTGCTCGCACTTGCTATTGTCGTTTGCCATGATGACTGCCACTGGATCGAGCTTTTGCAGAAGGCATATGTAGACCGAAAAATTGTCCTTGAAGTCATTCTAAGGTATCTGCCTTGGGTGTCGGGAAGGTTTCTGGATAGCATTCTTATCACGGAGTGCATTCATCGGCTTGAAAAAACTGTCGCCAATCGCATTCTGCATGAAAATCTGGCTTCATGCATGTTGCATGATGTTCTCATGAAACAGGTTATTGAAATGGCTGATTCTGAACCGCAGCAAAAATCACTCATGGATGAAATGGATTCCGCAATTGCGGAGTTCGATGGCGATGCATCACAAAAAGCTGTACTATATGCTCAGAAATATCGTTATGCAGAACAAATAGCTGATGAAAAGACTATGCTGAATACAATTCGGGATATGCTCGAATTGGATTCTTCTGATTCGTTTGCAGCATCAGAACTGAAAAAAATCGATCCGGCTCCCCTCAAGCCTCATGCTCAAATTCTTTATTATCAGCTGAGAATCTTTATCGAAACCACCCCCTCTGAAAGACTTAGGTTTCAGGCCGCACTTGCACTCCTTTATACCAAAACCTCTCAGTTTAATAATGCCATTACGCTTTATCATACCATCATTGATGAACACCCCGAATATCTGGATGCCAGATACAGACTGCTCGATTTGCTGCTGTCTCTCGAAAACTGGAAATCGGCAGAAAATGTCCTTCTGGCTCTCGTCAATGCTGAGACTTCTCCCGAAAATCGATACCAGTCTCTCGTCAGACTTGCCATCCTGCAAAATGAACACATGATGATGCCTTCACGGGCTCTTCTAACTTTCTTTGCAGCTCTTGATACCGATCCCAAAAAACTCAATGCACTTCATCCAAAGCTTTGCGATATTTCAGAGCGCCTGCACTCATTTTCTGCACTGCTCGATAAATATGAGGATTTTGCTCTTCATGGCAATGACTATGAGACTCGGAAAATTGCAACACGTCTGTTGGCAAAGGTTTATTCCGAACACATTCATAATCCGGCCCTTGCCTGTAATGTGCTCGACGAGTTTTATGCCTATGGCGGAAAGGATGATATCGACTTTCTGCGTTTCGCTTCTGAGTTTTATCAGAACAGTCTCAACTGGACAGGATATGTTCAGGTCCGAGCTGACATGTTCCGGTTTTCTCAGGATGCAACTGAAAAATTAAGTCTCTCTCTTAATCTTGCCGATATCTTTATCCATCAGCTTGGGGATGTGCCCAATGCCTTGCGGTTTCTTGAGGAAGCCGTCAAAATCTTCCCGACAAAATCCGAACAGTGGCTTGATATCGCGGATTTGTTCATCGAATGCGATAAGCTTGAAAAGGCCGTTGAACCTCTGATTCATGCCGCAGATACTGAACAGGACTGCAATCAGAAAGTCCTTATTATTCTTGAAACATCAAGGCTTCTCGCAAGACTGGACAATCTTGTAGATGCTGCAAATTATCTCCATGTGGCAGTTTCTTACAGGCCTTCTGTTCAGCAGCTGACTCCTGTCGTCGAAGAACTCATTTCGATGACAACGGTGCATCAGAATAAAGATATCTTTAATATGCTGTGTAAGGATCTGGTCGGCGTGTGCACAGAAGACGACAAGACTCCGCTCCTCCTCCAGCAGGCTCTTACCCTCGCCAAAATATTTAATGATACAGATGCGGCAAAAAGGCTTATTGCTTCTAACGTCTCAAGTTTTAAAGCTCTCGATGCCGAACAGAGCCTCATGCTTTTGCAGGTGCTCACGCTGACCGGTAATTCTGCTGAGGCCATTCAGATTGCCGATAGTATCATGCAGAATTTCGTGCTGAGTGGCGAGCAGAAACTGACCTGCATGAACTGCCTTTTAAGCTGCGCTGTCGATGTCAATGATGTCGATACTGTCAAGGCAACGGCTGAATCCATTGTCGAAATCGATCCCGATAACGTGGTGGCTATTTTCCAGCTTATCCAGCTCAATTATCAGACAGGACACTGGGATCAGGCTGCCGAACGCATTCGAAAGCTGCTTCCTCTTCAGGAAAGACTTACCGCTGATAATGCACTCCTGATGCACTATTATTATGGTGAAATCCTGCACGCCGCAGAACTCGATGAGGATGCCGTTTATTATCTCGACAATGCACTTAGCATTCGCCCGGATTTCCGACCTGCAGTCGATCTTAAACTCGGCATCCTCATACAGCATGAAAAATGGTCTGAATCTCTTCCCGTCTTTCAGCGGCTTCTTTCTCTGACCGATGACGATGAAGTACTCGGGGCAATTCATAAGCGCATTGCTGAAGTTTATCATTTTTATCTCAACGAGCCCGAAAATGCGCTTATCGAATATGAACAGGCTCTTGCTCTGGGCGGCGATGTCGAGGATGTTCCCATTCGTTTGCTCCAGCTGTATCAGGATACAGAACTTTGGCAGAAAGCTGCCATGACTGCGCAAATACTCGCGTATGCTCAGGTCAGTTCTGCCAATGCAAAATGTGATTATCTCGTCCTCCTGGGCGATATTCAGTGCAATCATCTCGAACAGGTTCGTGAGGCCATTAACACTTATCTCGAAGCTTTTATGCTCAATCCGCTCAGAGAGGACTGCTTTAAGCCGCTTGTAAACCTCCTCTTTGATAATCGTGAATGGGATAATATTTGCACTCTTTTCAATCACTTATCTTCCCTCGTCGAATCCCAGCCGGATAGTGCTATCAATGAACTCAAATGGCTGGCCGAAAAAACAAAACATATTCAGAAATGCAGAGAGGCCATTCAGAATGCGCAGAACAGTGTCCAGAAATCCCATCCAAATGTTAGATTGATCGAGGATGAAGTTTCCAATGGCGAATTTTCAGCAAAAACAGTCATTACTTCGCCAACACACGCCACTCTGACTATCGACTCCTCTTTGCTCAGAAATCCGGAAATTCAGCCGCCGGACAAAAATAGTCAGCATTCTGTCATGGCTGCCTATGATTCTGTCCCTGAAACGACAAAATCAGCCGCTGAACCGAAAAAATCAGTTTCAGAAATCACCAAAACAGCTCCTGAACCGAAAAAATCAGTTCAGGAAACGACAAAACTGAACCAGGTTATCCCTCTTCCGGATGATGCATTTCTTCCTGTGGAAGACGTGCCCGAACCTGTTCCTGTTCCCGATAAGAGCATTTCTGTTCCTGCTCCAGCCGCTCGAATGTCAAATCTGTTCCCCCCTATCTCAAACAGAGCTTCTTCAAAGGGAACTGCTTCAAAATCCATCGAGAGTCTGACTTTTACCGTCGATGATATTCAGGAAATCGGCAAGGACGCTCCACTGCTTGTTAGACATGCCGTGGATGATATTCTCGATATTGCTTCAATTGCACATGAGTTCCATCCTTGGAGAGCTCTTCCTCCAACAATTTCTGAAATCGTGGTGCAGGAACTCATGGGGCTTGCCGGAAATTCTTTGACCCCAAATGTGAACAGACTCCTCGCCATTCTGGGGGGGCATTCATTGTCGCCCGCGCTTCGTTATGCAAATGATTCGGCATTTCAGGGCATTCCAAATCTTGCGGGCGAGTTGTCTGCAGACGTCAGAAAACTTCAGATGCTGCTCAGAAGAAATGATGTGCAGATCAGGTTGAAGCCTGAGAACATGGATTCCGGCTGCACTGTTAGCTGTTCCTGCCCTCCGGTTGTGTTCGTCGATCCGGCTTCTCTGACTTCTATGACTGAGAAAAATTGGATCGCAAAACTGACGTATGCACTCATTCTGACGAAGCCCGAAAATTTGCTTTGCGCAGCTCTCAAACCAACTGAAGTATATCAATATCTTCATAACGCCTATGCGTCAATGGATGCGCGCGAGCTGACTGACTTGTCCGAAAATGAGGTTTTACAGTACAGGGAAATGCTTGCCAAGGCTGGGTTTGTAACAGCCAATATGCCGCATATTACGGATGAAACGCTCTCTCTCATGAAATCAAATGCTTTGAATGTCACGAAAAATGCCATTTTTGCGGCTTTTGTCCTGTCTCAAAGCCTTATCGACTGCCTGATGATCCTCACCGAAAGGGAGAATATGCGTTTCCCGACAACGCTTTCTTCTTTAAAATCCGCCATGAAACGCTCGTCTCTCATCAGAGAACTCATTTGTTTTGCTCTCAGTCCTGCATCTCAGCGCATTTTTGACAAGGTCTTCAGATGAACGGCCTGTTTTGACTTCGTCAAATACGGCCGTTCTGTCGGGCTATCTGCGATACGCCCGACGATGCACGGTTTCTCAGCAGCTGCGCTGCTTCAATACACCGTGCATTTTTTACTTTTTTCATTTAATATCGAAGTGTTGCTTGTTCTTTATTAATGATTTCAAATAAAGAGCAGATTTGTAAGTTTTCCATTAAAGGGAGTTATTAATGTCCAGAATTCATCGTTATTCTCTTGCTGCCCTCGCTATTCTTCTTCTCCTGCCGGCCTGTTCCAAAAAAGAAGAAGGATGCAAACTCGACTCGGAATGCCTGAATGGCCAGATTTGCCGCAATATGAAATGTGTCGCCGATGACGCCAAAGCCGATGTTAAGACTGAAGATGTCAAAACAGAAGAAGCCAATGCCGATGATGAAAACAAAGACGGTGCAAATGCTGATGCTCTCAAAAATGATGACGCTACGACACTCGGGTTGGATGATGCCTTCTTCGAAAAAACGTACAAGCTGACGGATCGCGGCCTCGATATCGACTACACAATCGATCATTGCATTTATGTCAACGACAACCACACCCTCGAAATCGATCCGGGCGTTACAATTATGATGGCTTCGGCAGGTTCCTGCATTGATGTTCGCGATAACGGCAGCATTAAAATTAACGGGACTGCCGACAAGCCGGTCGTTTTTAAAACGCCGGAAGGCGCCAGCTGGGATGGTATTAAAGTCTGGTCAAAAAATAAATCCAATCTCATCAGCTATGCGCAGATTTCCAATATCGGAAACGAAGACCATGCCGTTTGGATGGCTGGCGAAGCCAGGCTCGCTATGGATCACGTCACAATCGATGGCTGTGATGGCAATGGCGTTTACCTCGATTCGGATGCACGTTTTGTTAAATTCATTAACAACACGATTAAGAATTGCAAAAAATATCCGCTGTTTCTCCGCAATATGCTCAACATCGAAAATTTCGGTGACGGAAATGTCTTCGAAAACAACAAAAAACAATACATCGACATCGCCGATGGGTGGTTTAATGCGCAGGAAGA
>JAZRWV010000389.1:0-3515 GCA_045599925.1 Myxococcota bacterium | reverse complement strand
GCGTGCCGGAAACGACAATCCGGTTTTTCTTATGTTTTAAAAAAAAATGATAAAGCGTTTCAGGTTGTGAAAGCGTGCAAAATCCGCGTTCCATCGCGGCGATGCACTCTTCATTGGTTCGTCTGCAGAAATTTCCGACGACAACAATCGTATCTTTCGGGTCGAGACCATCCAGATGTTCAGGATTCCATCCCTCCATCGTACGAATGCCGCTGCGCTTGAGAATGTCGCTCATCGGCGGATAAAATCCGGTATCCGATCCGCTGACCTCATACCCGGCTTCACACAACAATACACCAAGGGCACCCATTCCAGTGCCACAGCACCCGAGCAGATGAAAACGCTTTGGATTACTCAGGAACTCTGGACACACACGTTTTTCTGATGCTGTCATTTTCTTCTCCATGATCGATTTTATGCTGCCTCGTCATGAAACAGCAATCATAGCTTCTTTCACGTTTGGAGAATTTGGCAACTTTATCAGGTTTGAACAACCAGAAAACCCGATTGCTATCCACAGGCAAAATCCATTAAGACATTCATTCCTCAGTCAAAGACTGAGAACTATTTTTTATAGGACACCAGATCATGGCAAAACAACCCAATCCCAATGAAAAACCTGCAGAAACCACTCTTCGCATTCCACAGAATGCAGAAGCTGAATTATCTCTTCTCGGCAGCATTTTACTCGACAATTCAACGCTCGATCTGGCCAATGACATCCTTGCCCCGGAAGACTTCTACAGCGAACTAAACCGCAGTATTTTCAAGGAAATGAGACTGTTATCCGAAGCTCAGAAGCCGATAGATCTGGCCACTTTGTATGCCAAGACATTTCATCTGAAACTTCTGGAAGATGCCGGCGGTATCAATTATCTGACCAATCTGACACAACGTTTGCCGTCTGCAGTTAACATCAAACGCTATGCAGAACTCATCAAAAATGCAGCCATTCTTCGCAAAGTCATTGATATATCCAACAAAGCAAACGTTCAGGCGCAGCTTCCGATGGATTCGGTCACGGATTTTATCAATGATTTAAACCAGGAAGTCTTTGCTCTCACCTTAAAAGACGCCAATCGTGCTTATTACACTTCGAAAGAAGTGATGACATCGACTTTTGAACAACTCGAGGAACTTTATAAACACAAAAATCAGCTTCCCGGTATCAGTTCTGGCTTTTTAGATTATGACCGCAAAACAGCAGGCTTTAAGCCAGGTACATTGACGATTCTTGCAGCCCGTCCAGGTATGGGTAAAACGGCCTTAGCACTCAATTTTTTAGCAAATGCTGCCATCGATCAACATATTCCGGCTGCATTTTTCTCACTCGAAATGACCAAGGAAGAACTCGGCAGCCGACTGCTCTCTTCCCGAGCAAGAATTTCCGGCGATGCCATGAGAAGAGGCGACTTTAAAGACGCCGAATGGAATCGCGTTCTTCAGGCAATGAGCAGTATTGGCAATGCTCCGATTTATGTCGATGAAACCCCGGCTATCTCAATTACAAAACTATCGGCCAAAGCAAGACGTCTCAAAACAGAGGGCAATCTGGGCATGATCATCATCGACTACCTTCAGCTGATGACCGGCAGCACTTACAATCCCTCCCGTGAACAGGAAATATCGGAAATCAGCCGTTCCCTGAAAGGACTTTCCAAAGAGCTCAGCATCCCGGTCATTGCATTATCACAGCTCAACCGAGGAGTCGAATCTCGAACGGATAAACGCCCGATGCTGCAGGACCTCCGCGAATCCGGTGCAATCGAACAGGATGCAGACGTCATTACCTTCATTTATCGCGATGATTATTACAACAAGGACTCGACGGAAAAGAACATTTCAGAGGTCATCATTGCGAAGCAACGAAGCGGCGAAACCGGCACGATAAAACTCCGCTGGTTTGGTGAATACACTCTGTTTTCAGACTTAGCCAAAGAAGACAGGGACAGCACGTTTTAGCGCGGCCGTATCGCAGATAGGTCGCGCCGCATGGCGTATCGGCCTTTTCGGCCGATAGCCATGCCCATAAATCCCTCACCATCGCCCCCTCTTCCAACGGGCGAGGCGCTTCAGGAAAAGCAATGCAAAGCAAAAGCCCGTCCAGCCAGCACGCCGGCAATGCTTAAAATCACACTCGCCACGATGTATGTCAGAGCAAGCACATATTTTCCGTGATCAAACATCGTCAGAGTCTCAAGCGAAAACGTCGAAAACGTCGTCAAAGCCCCGCAAAACCCAGTTTTTAAAAGCGCCTGCTGATTCGGCGACAGCTTGTGCGACGTCATCATCGCACCCGCAATAAAACCAATAATGACGGCCCCAATCAGGTTAGCCGTCAACGTCATCCAGGGAAAGGCCGACTGGCTCAGAAACGGGATTTTCGCAATGCCAAACCGTGCAAGCGCACCGCAGGCACCCCCACCAGCCACTGCAAGCAGCGTCCAAATCATCATTTTTTCACCTCATAAAAGATCTGGCGACAAATCACTCGAAATTCGATTAAACTCATTTACCTGCGGCTTCAACCGCTTATTCTGTCTTTTATGGCTGACACAAATTTTACGCAAATTTCATGAAATACTACGACAAACTCATTGTTTTAAACATTGCTTTTTTACTGTGTGGCTGTGCAGAAACTGACGAAATATCTGACTTTACACATCATCAGGCCGCCATTCACAACGGCCAGCCCGCATCGGATTCCAAATATTCAGCCGTCGTTTCTATTGCCGTTCGTGCCAATGACGTTCTTTATTCCTTCTGCTCCGGCGTACTCATCGAAAACGACACAATTTTGACGGCTGCTCACTGCATGATGGATGAAAATGGATTTCCTTTTGAAAACTTTTATAAGTCCGGGCAGATTGTCATTGCAGCCGGCGACCGGATTTCATCCATCCGGGAAACAGCCATCTATCCGATTGACGAATATTTAATTCATCCGAAGTTTAAGCCGGATCACCACGATCTGGCACTGATTCGACTGAAAACACCCATCCCTGACGACATCATTCACCCCATGACAGTTTATCATGACAAAAGCCGGCTTCAGGGATTTGCGCATTTCAACCAGAACGTCGATTTCTGCGGCTATGGATACGACAGTGAAAGTCAGGACGGAGTTAAACTTCATATCGAAGGCACCGTTCAGCAATATTGTGCCTGGGCAGATGAAAACGACTGCGGCATGTCGCTTGATGGCGGAAAATATCTCGTTGTCCCGGCAGGCTCATTTGTCCATAATATTCAGAACGGAGGCCCATGTCAGGGCGATTCAGGCGGCCCGGTCATCATCATGAATCATACAGAACCCAATGTCATTGGCATCGTCTCTTTTGGCGATACGGAATGCAGCATTTACACCGTCAGCATGAGTACTGCCGATCACTACGAATGGATTCACGATTCCATATACGGTTCATCCGAAGATGACGGCTGTTCCGCCACTCCGATGGTTACTATTCAGCCGGGGGGAGGAAAAAAACAGGGGAATTCAAAAAATGCTGTTCTTT
>JAZRWV010000388.1:0-2250 GCA_045599925.1 Myxococcota bacterium | reverse complement strand
ACGTAGCACGCTACGTCGCTACAATTATTGGATTTTGGATTTCACAATCCAATTCTCTCTATCGCTTTCTTCTTTTCAATTTTCAAAACCCTGACCGGCGAATTTGCATTCAGCCCGTCGGACGAGGCGGCCTTATACGCGTGTCGTACACACTCGTCAACTTTTTTTTCAAAAAAAATTTCATCACGGCGTATTGCAAAGCAATAGCCGTGATTTGCGCGGCGTATGCAATAGCCGCGCAGGGCCTTGCGTATGACTAAAAGTCATAGCAGGGCCCCCTTAATCATAAAACCTCACCTCTCCATTAAAAAACATCGCTATTCTGGGATTACGATCGCGTGTTGTTATGTTATATTCAGTGTTTCGCCGTAATGCATCAAACGGCCTTTTTCTCATTCATGGAGTCTTATTTTGAAGATAGCTTATATTTTTGACCAAGTTTTGCCCTATGCCGAAGCCGATGTCGAACAGGTCATGAACAGCATGTCCGCGATGTCGAAACTCGACGACGTTGAAGTCACGTTTTTCCTCCCGGCAAGTAACAGTCATACCAACGCCTCTGCTGACGATTTAAGAGCTTATTATCACGTCGACGGACCGTTTTCGATCGAGCTCTATCATTCGATTTTCCCGGGCCCCCGCGTCCTCGAAAAAGTCGCTCATCCGCTTATTTGCGCTCGATATGCGAAAGTTCTGCGCTCATTTGACCTCATTTACTGCCGCAATCTTCCAGCAGTATGGGCAGCGCTTTCCATTCGCGTCCCCGTCATCATGGACGCCTACCGCCCCTGGCCCGAACAATATCCTCAGCTCAACTTCATGTTCCGGGCTTTCTTTAAGGATCCATGCTTCCTCGGCATGACATTCCATTCCGATTATGCACGCCAATGGTACGTCAAACTCGGAATCGACGAAGCCAAAACATGCACTGCACATAACGGATACGAACGCGCTCAATACGAACCCGTCCTCTCAAAAACAGAAGCCAGAAAGCTTCTCGGCCTCCCGACGGATGCCAAAATCGCCGTCTATTCCGGCCGCATTAACATGAAAAAAGGCCTCGACCACATCCTCAAACTCGCCGAAGCACGTCCGGATGTACACTTCCTCTTCGTCGGATGCAGAAAAAATCCCGAAGATGACTTCGAAACCATCGCCCGAATGCTTCCAAATTGTCATCTCTATCCCTGGGCAAATTACGGCGAACTCGCCAAATACCTTTACGCATCTGACGTCGTGATGATTCCGCCGACGAGAGGCCCTCTCAAAGTGGTCGGAAACACCGTTCTGCCCATTAAACTCTACGCCTATATCGCCGCAGGTCGTGCCATTTACGCCCCTCTTGCACCGGATACTGAAGAGCTTCTCACGCACGACAAAAACGCCTGGCTCGTCACGCCTGACGACGAAAAAGCCGAACTCAACGGATTCAATCAGCTCATCGACAACGACGAACTCATCGAACGCCTCAGTCAGGCAATCGCTCAGGATGCAAGCCATCTTTCATGGGATGACCGCGCCGTACTCGTTCGCGATTTCATGAAATCACGCCTCGATATTTATAAAAATCGTTAAGACTTTTTCTCCAAAACCATAAGGAATTGATATGTTTAATCTTCCCCCGTTTGTTCATCAGCATCTCGAAGGTCACTCACCGCTCGATCACATCAAATTCTCACCATTCCTCGCTCAGCTTATCGTCACACGCCGATGCAATCTCAAATGTGGTTACTGCAATGAATACGATCATACGTCCGATCCGATTCCGGCAGAAGTCCTTCGTGCCCGCATTGACAAACTCAAAGCTCTCGGTGCAATGGCCATTGAATTCAGTGGTGGCGAGCCTCTTCTCAACCCCGATATTTTCGATCTGATTCGATATGCAAGAAACATCGGCGTTCCTTCGGTACAGATGATTTCAAATGCCACACTTTTTACGGAAGAAGTCGTCGACAAACTCAACGATGCCGGTCTCGAACATCTTCAAATCAGTGTCGACGGCGTCAAGCCGAACGATGTCACAGTTAAAGTGCTCGATCGCCTTCGCGACAAACTCGAAATGGTGAGCAAAAAAGCCAAATTTAAAGTGGTTATGAGCGGTGTTATCGGCTCTGCGCCAGCTGAGGAAGTCCTCGAAGTCATCCATTTTGCGATTGACCACGGTTTCCAGCCGCGCGTTCTGCTTCTTCACGACGGCAATGGTCAGCTCAAATTGAGCGAAGAAAACATGAAGCTCTACGAAGAAGTCCG
>JAZRWV010000387.1:0-2795 GCA_045599925.1 Myxococcota bacterium | reverse complement strand
GTTGATTACAATGGCGGAAAACATCCCGATAAAGACCGTTTCATCTTTTCACCAGTGCACTATGCACTCGTTTTATACGCCACACTGATTGAATACGGCAGAATGGATCCCGAAGGATTGCGACTTTTTAACGTCGATGGTTCAAGTGTTGAAATGATCGGTGCCGAACACAGCCCCGGTCACGAAGTCACGGCAGGAAGCCTCGCTCAGGCTATCAGCCAGGGCGTCGGATTTGCACTCGCCAGAAAACTCAAGAATGAAACCGGCCGTGTCGTCGTCTTTATGTCCGATGGCGAATACGAAGAGGGACAAACCTACGAAGCCCTTGGAACTGCGGCATTTCATAAACTCGACAATCTGCTCGTCTTCGTCGACGCAAACGGTTTTCAATGCGATGGGATTATGAGCGGTGTCGGATGCGTTGAACCGATGAAAATGCGAATCGAATCATTCGGTTGTTCCGCCGATGAAGTCGATGGACATGATATCGAACAGATCATTGAGGCATCAAAACATTTCACACCTGGCAAACCCCATGTCGTCATCTGCAGAACATCGCCCTGCAGGGGGCTTGAAAAGCTCCGCGAACGATGGCCGCGTCTTCATTACCTGCGGTTTAAAACCCAGCAAGAACGCGATGGTTATGAAGAAATCTGCCAGCAATGGGAACAAAACAATTAGCAATGTGCAATTAACAGTGGCGTTGCGTGCAATGCCGAATTGAATGCGATTATTTTCGTATCGCGTTGTTCGTATCGCATTGGTTTTACACGCTTGCGAATCCCCCACCTTTTTTCCGTGCCTTTAGGTGCGGACCATAGAGCGATTATGTCAGAAGAAGAAAATAAACATTGTTGCGGTTGTGGTTGTGAACATCACCACGATGATGACTGTTCGTGTGATTGTGATTGTGATTGTGATTGCGAATGCGATCATCACCACGATGACGACTGTTCGTGCGATTGTGGTTGTCATCATCACCACAATGACGGCGGTTCATGCGGCAAAAAGCCACACATCGCCACGCCAGCCTTTAAGCCGCAGGATCCCAATAAAGGCGTTTCCCTCGGCCCGGAGGTTGAGCAGGAAGTCGCCGAAGTCATGCAAAAACGATACAAACGATTTTTACACGGCGACGAGCATTTCGTGGTCAAAACCGAAGTCTGCCATCATTTCGGTCTTGTCAGTTCGGTTTTATCGAATTCAGAACGCACGACCGAAGTCTATGTCGAAGTCAGTGTGGAATGCGAAGAGAACAAAATCGACAACCCGATTGATGCGTACAACAAGGCTTTGGATGTGCTCGATCTCGTCTGGCTGGATTATTTCGACAGTGAACGCATTTCACACTACCTGCCGATATGGCAGAGCTATGAAATCGATTCGATGAATGTCAATGTTCGTCTGGAGCACAGCAATCCGAGTCTGGATGATGCGGCGAGTGAATTTTTAAAGTCGCATGGTTTATTGGAGAACGGCCTGTCTCCGGAAGATTATGAGGATAATGAATAAAAAAGAGGCCGGGCGTATGGCGGCAACCATAGCCCGGCCGAATGCCGGTCGTATCGCGCTGCGATAGACCGGCAGATAAAAAAAAATGAATTTGATCTGGCAGTTCAAATCGAAATCATTAGAATATGTGCGCTTTTTTTGGGAACAAAGACAGCGAAAACTTATTTAACCATTATCCGGTTTCGGTCAAAGCCAATATTTTCGGGATTTATCAGTGAAATTTAACGTCTCAAGAACGCTTTTTCTCTTCTTTTTTATAGCCCTCGTCATCCTGCTATTTTTGGAAACGTCGCAGGGAAATTCTGTTGTAGAGCTCAAGTACAGTGAATTTTCTCAGGCAGTACGCGATGGGCAGATTGAATCCGTCCTGGTGGATGGGGAAACCATCTCTGGTAAATTTACCGAAGAAGCGAAAGCCAATTTCGGAGATAAAGAAAGTTACCGGACGATTGGTTATTTGAATGCCGACATGCAGGACATTCTGGATGAGCACAAAGTCAGCTACGAATACAAAGAAGACTCGGAATCGTGGTGGCAGCTGTTTCTCATCTATTTCCTGCCGACACTGCTCATTCTGGGGGTATTGATTTATTTCTTCCGCCAGTCACAGCTGGGGGGCGGCAAAGCCATGAGTTTTGGGCGTTCCAAGGCCCGCATGCTGACGCCGGATCAGCACAAAGTGACATTTGCCGATATTGCAGGCATTGATGAAGCCAAAGCAGACCTCGTGGAAATCGTTGATTTCCTCAAAAATCCTGGAAAATATCAGCGTCTTGGCGGTCGAATTCCGAAAGGTGTTTTGCTGATGGGTTCGCCGGGTACTGGTAAAACGCTTTTGGCCAAAGGTGTTGCTGGCGAAGCTGGCGTGCCGTTTTACAGCATTTCGGGTTCCGATTTCGTCGAAATGTTTGTCGGTGTTGGAGCAAGCCGCGTTCGAGATTTGTTTGAACAAGCCAAGAAAAGCGGCCGTTGTATCATCTTTATCGATGAAATCGATGCAGTAGGCCGCTATCGTGGTGCCGGTCTCGGCGGCGGACATGATGAACGCGAACAGACACTCAACCAGCTGCTCGTCGAAATGGATGGGTTCGAAGCCAATGAAGGCATTATCGTTATGGCCGCAACAAACCGCCCAGACGTCCTCGATCCGGCTCTGCTCCGTCCGGGGCGTTTTGACCGCCGTGTTGTCGTTCCCACGCCGGATGTTAAAGGCCGGAAATCCATTCTCGAAGTTCACACCAAAGACAAACCTCTCTCTCCGGACGTCGATCTCGATGCCATTG
>JAZRWV010000386.1:0-2535 GCA_045599925.1 Myxococcota bacterium | reverse complement strand
CATTCAGCCCGTCGGACGAGGCGGCCTTATACGCGTGTCGAACATTGTGTGCAAGTTTTTTTTTTCAAAAAAATTGCATTTTGGCCGTATCACGAAGCGATAGGCCAAAAAAAAGGGCCGTGTTGCAGAGCAACAGGCCCGACAGCCATTCGTATCGGCCAAACGGGCCGATAGAATGGCAACCATTATTCGTTATACCCGCGACCAAAAATCTCGGTAAAACCATTCTCATCGTCATCATCCGTAAACAAAAATACGTACTTGCCTGCAGACGTACAGCCAAGAGCCGGACTTTTTTGCGGCCCGTCCGTAATTTTGCTCACACATGCTTCATTTTTATCCTCAAACACCATTTCTTTGCTCACGACCTGACGCTGAATGTCATTGGAATTGAGTGCTTTTGCCGTCCAGCCAAACACCGCTTTGTTGTCATCCGCCACACAGACCACGGGATCTTCCGTTTGCTCACCGGACTTCGCAAGTGCCTTACTCTTAAAGATTTCCTTGCCATCCTTATCAAATCCGCGGGCAAAAATCATATATTTTCCATTACCGTCGTTGTCGTCTTCGAATGCGATAAAGAAAGTTCCGGACGCATTCATACCGATAGACGGATTGAGCTGCTGACCTTCGGACGTCGTATTGACTATAAACACCTTCAACCGATCCTGGCCATTGGCCTCAAAGCCCTTGGCATAAATTTCGTAATAACCATTGCCATCGGTATCATCCTGCCAGGTCACGACAAATGTTCCGTCATCGGCCATCGCAATATCCGGTGCTTTTCGAGTGCCCTTGACGGCATCCATGACGTTGCGGTCGTGGAATCGCTCGGTTCCATCCGCATTAAACCCGCGAATATAAACCTGAGGCGTACTTTTGCTCGCCGACTGATCCTCCCATGCGACGACGAACATCCCATCCGGCCCCATGGCAATAGCGGGTGTCAGCTGCTGACCTGCGGATTCAGAATTGACCGCCCTGGTATCAAACCGCACTCTTCCTTTGGCATCGAACCCTCTCATGTAAATTTCATATTTTCCGTTGCCATCGGTGTCGTCTTCCCAGACAACGACGAAGTTGCCGTCTTTATCCATGGCGACATCGGGATTGCGCTGATGACCATTTTTAGGATTATCTACTGAATTGACGGTAAACTGCTTGACATCCTGACAGCCCCCGGCACAGAAGATTCGAGCGGCGATATCGTGATTGCCATCGCCATCATCCGTGCTTGAATCGTCTTCCCAGACCGCCACAAACGCCCCCGTCGTGCGATTAACCGCAATCGCAGGCTTGATCTGATTGCCGCTTCCGGTCGAATTGATCCCGCGAACGAAGAATGAAATATCGTTGTTTGTCGAATATTTGTACTCGATCGGTTTGGAGAAATCGAGCAGGAATGAATACGTATGATCCTTACTGGAAATCGATTTATCATAGTAACTGGAGCAATAGAATTTGCCAGCCTTGTTATAGCTGCTCAAAACGCTAATTGTAGTCGCCGAAACGTTATCTTTGATATTTCCATTCTCATCTTTCGTATTTCTGGGATCGATCTTGAGCTGGCGCAGCCAGCCGTTTCCGGCATCCACCGCATGGTCGCATGCCGTCTTATTCTCAGCCTGATAATCGACGAGCGTTTCATGGATGGAATTGCCGTTATAGCCGTCCCGATTTCGGTGTTCTATGCCAAAGACATGACCGCCGGCAGCTATGATGACATTTGAATGGCGAGCAGCCAGTTCTGAATAGACCTGCCGACCTTCAGCCCCATCGGTGGCATAACCAATTTTGGGCTGATCGTTCGAATACTTGCTATCCGCTGATTCAGTGGCACCACGCGTCAGATAGCCATGCGTCGTAATGATGACATAGCGATCCTTGAGTTCTGTCTGAATCAGGTTATCCGCCCAGCACAAAACATCCTTGCGGGGTGCGTATTCAAGTGCAATCACTGCGAACTTGAGATTTCCGACCTCAAACGTTGCATACATGCTCCCGACTGACTTAAATCCATGGAACCAGCTGGTATCCTTATATCCATTTTTGATGTAATTATCGTTAAAGTAATTGCCAAACAGGGTCCTGCCGCGAGAAACAGATTTTTTGCCGCTATCGCCTTTTTTGTACTCGTGATTTCCGGTGGCAATCGTATAGGGAACGCCATTGGCAGCGAGTACGTCATGGGCGGCGACAGCGCGCTTAAACTGAGTATTTGTGTTATCGTTGGTCACATCGCCAAGATGCATAACCATGCGGATATTTTCCTTATCCTTGTTATCCGCAATCCACTGGGTTTGTTTTTTGTAAATTCCGTTTGTACTTCTCGTATAATTCTGAGTATCCGGCAGTAAAATGATCGAGAAAGGCTCGCAGTCATCGCCGCAGGCGTAATCGCATTTCGGGGTGTCACCGGTACAAATTTTACCAAATTCGCAGGTTTCCGAAACCACCCAGTCAAAGCAGCCATCTTCGCCCATTTGGCACGAATAAATCTCGGTTCCCCCGCATTTGGACTGTCCCTCTTCACAT
>JAZRWV010000385.1:0-3228 GCA_045599925.1 Myxococcota bacterium | reverse complement strand
TGTGGATTCTTAAGGGCTCAGCCCTTAAGCGGGGGGCCGAGAAGGCAGGCGCCCTGTGGGCGGCTGGCATCGCAGAGCCCAGTGAACAAATGTGCCGGAACGAGTTGGAGAGCCGGAAGGCTCGGGAAACGAAGTTCATTTTATATTGTGAACTGAGTCCCCGGGGCAGAGCCCCGGCTGAATAGTTACAAATAAGGCATTCATTTGGGATGAATGCCTTGACTTTATTCGATATTGAGTCTGTTGAGTGCGGCCTGATCGTTGAGTCTGATGGCCTGTTGAATGGCGATGCTTCGGCATAATTTGCCCTGACTGTGTGAAGCATAACGTTCGCAAAGATTCACAGCGAGTTCAGTGCAGTAGAGTATGTCGGCATCGACGACCATGCTGTCTTCGAGAGATTTTCCGAGCAGGAGAACGACATCATCGAAAGTTGGCCAGTCAAAAGTGGCTGCGCAACAAGGGAGAAGCTCGGCATAAAGCCAGTTGAGATCGAATGTCTGGCCTGCTTTTTCCATGATTTCAATTTGTGAAATGACGAGTGTTTTGGCTTCAGAAAAGCGTTGTTTTGCGAGGAGAAGCAGAACGAGGTTACAGACAGTTGTGCATCCATTAATAGGATTGATTTCGCGATACATATCCATAGCATTTCTGTAATACTCTTCGGCTTTATCAGGCTGCATGTAACCGAGTCTGTAAATTTCGCCGATATCGTTAAGGCAGTTTGCAATATGGATACGGAATCCCATTTGTCTGAAAGTATGAAGAGCGTATTCGAGATTTTGTCTTGCTTCTTCGAACATACCGCCATGCTGGAGCGTATTTCCGAGCGTTTTATAAGTTCTGGCGAGTCCGTACTGGTCGTGAGTCTGCATTTGAATTTCGACGGCCTGTTGGAGGTAGACTCTGGCGAGGTCGAGTTCATGTCTCATATCGCAGATACGTCCGATGAGCCAAAGAGTCTCAGCTCTGTCATTGAGGTATGCGGCTTTTCTTCTTTCGCTGATCTGGTTGAAGAATGAGAGTGAAGTCATGAGAGTGTCGATGGCTTCAGGGAGGTTGTTTCTGAGGTGAAGAAGGAGTCCTTTTTGTTTGTAAGCGAGAGCCTGAATGACAGGAGAATGAGTTTTTAAGCCGAGTTCGAGAGAAGTTTCGATGAGAGGTTCAGCATTTTCGAGTTTATATTGCTGAAGCCAAGCGTTAGCCTGAGCAATCCATCCGAGAGCGCGAATTGGGCTATTTTCATCGGCGTTACATTTTTCGAGACAAGTTTCCCGTTTTTTGAATAGAGCGAGAGCGACGTCATACTCACTTCTTTCGCGGCGCATGATAGCGGCTTGAAGGAGAGGATCGATGCAAGCTTCAAAAGCCTGGGCAGCGTAGAGGTGATCGGCTCTTCTTTCGTGATAGAAAGTGAGAGCATCGGAAAAATAGGCTTCGAGCATATCAGCACAGATGTGATGATTATGTTTGAAGTGGTTATTTTCCCTCATTTGACGGATCAGAGATTCGCGTAGGAGGTTGTGAACGAAGCGGATGGTTGGGTATCTGATTTCGAAGAGCTGATGCTCGAGCATGCATTCAAGGGTTTTGACATTGTTTCCCAATTCAGCCATTTCGCAAGCGATACGCCATTCATCGGCATCGAATTGAGAACCGAGACAGGCGGCGATTTCGAGCTGTTCAAGAGCTGTTGACTGTCGTTTAGAGTCTCGGAAGATGAGTTTAAGTCTTGAAAGCCAGAGTTCATGGAGGGAGTCAGGGAGTTCGACGGAGGCACCATCTTTGACTTTAAAGCCGGTTGTTCCGGGAACGAGAACGCCTCTTTCGACCCAATCGCCGACGAGCTGAATAGCGAAAAGAGGCATTCCGCTGGTGCGTTGAGCGACCTGAGCGCAGAGATCATCGTCGAGTCCGATGAGCTGGTGAACGAGTTCGAGATGAGCCTCAGGAGGCAGGGGAGAGATGTCGAGTTTAGTGACCCGATCACTCATAATGATGCGTTTGTAGGCTTCTTCAGTGGAAGAATTGGCTTCAATATTTTCGCTTCTGCTTGTACCGAGAATGAGCAAAGGAATGTCGTTTGCGGTATCAGAAGTCATCATATATTCGATGAATTCGAGAGAATAAATGGAATTATGGACGTCATCAAGCCAGAGCATGACAGCGCGATCGTGACTGATACGGCGCAGGAAACGGCAAAGAACGGCATATTGTTCTTCGACATTTGCGAAACGAATTCCAGGAACAGGATGTTCGGGATCATCCTGCAGATGCATGAGTTCAAGCAAGGGCAGTGCGTCATCGTATTCATCTTCGAGGGGATGTTCGCTTAGGAACCATTGAATACGTTCAAGAGCCTTGTCTCTTGTCAGATTTTGACATGCGAGGTGGAACATCATGGCTCTCGCGATACCTGGGGCATTTAAGTGATCTTCATAATGAAATGCTTTAAGGGTATGAGCGATGGAGAGCTCGTGAGTTCTTTGAGACATCCATTCGACGATTCGCGATTTTCCGGTACCTCTTGGGCCATCGAGCATAATGCAACGAGGAATGCGATCGGCGCGGGTAGCGATGAGTTGTGCGTAGATGATATCTCGTTCAGAGTCTCTGTCGACCATCGGAATGGAGCGAAGCCCCCATAATCCGAGCCCTGCGCCCAAAAGTTGTCCGAAGCGGTCTTCAAAAGCTTCACGTCTCCAGGTTTCGGGTGCGGGCACGATAACTTTGTTATTGTAGACGAGTTTTGGCAAGTTCATTCGCTGACGATACACTTCAGCGAGTGTTGCGAGGTCGTGATTGTCGTGGTCTTCGTGGGGAGCAGCAACGGGTTGCTGAGAAACGACCATGGCGATATCGGATGAATCCATTCGCATGGTTTCACCCATATCGGCGAGGAGATCATCGGCGATATCAGCATCATTACCAGTGAAAGGTACATTGATGCTTTGGGAACTCGTTAAAGAGATCTGATTTGGCTGATAGAGTGTGTTAAAAATGCTCGAATTGTTATTGAAATCAACGACATTGTATTCGCAGGAATCAGGGGGTGTTGTTGCGTTTGCGGTGTCGATTGATTTTTCCGGTTCGTTTTCGATGGGATCCGGGAGGCAAACGAGTTCCCAAGCGGCTTCCGCAAAGTCGGATCGTAGCCATGTCGTTCTGTGAGCCAAGGAGGTGGGTACCACAGTTGTTTTCCTAGGGGGGGGGGGTGGATCCGCTGAA
>JAZRWV010000384.1:0-11138 GCA_045599925.1 Myxococcota bacterium | reverse complement strand
AAATTCTCGGCCCCACCATCACGCCAGCAAAAAGCCAAATTTCGTCCCTCATATCCATTCGGGACTCTCTCTCCCCCACCCACCGTCACGCCGACCAGAGTCCTGGCGAGTATGCAGAAAATACACGAGTGCTCGATTTTTTTTGCATTTTTTGCAAAAAAAATCTGTATTAGCACAGGGACGACGTATTTGTCCGCAGTGACGCCGTATCATCATGAACACAAACAGTCCTCGTCAGAACGCGAATGTGCATGGAAAATACGTTATGTTTTCGGCTACGAATCCAATTTCTTGCCAGATGTACGTATGCATCAGGTTAAAAAATCGGCCGGTCACCATTAATCAAATCTATTTACGGTGGAATTTTTTGACGTATCATGAAGTCTCCATTCAATTCGGCGATGCATGCAGCACCACAACATCAATTGTGGCGGTTAATCGCAACGAGAAACGAACGACACTGGTTTTCATGTTTCATGTTTCATGTTTCAGGTTTCAGGCTTTAGCTCATCGTTAACGAGCAACGAAACAACGCTCAACGAAATTCATCCCATTCAATTCGCCGTGTTCTGCCACGCCGCAACATAGAATTGCACATTGCACATTGCACAATGTCTCTCACTTATAATGATTACCTCAAAAAAAAATTGTGACACCTGAGTGGTAGATTTTTTTTGTATCAAATTATGTCAGAAATGATATCTCCGCATCATCCCAGCAACAATGAACCAAAACGAAGATCGCGCGACCTGGCATATTGGCAAGGTCTGCTTAGGCTCAACTACCGATATTGCTATATCCGCCCAAAGCAAAATGCCTTGCGTATTGGCCGTTTCGGACAATAGCAAGGCAGGCCTGCCGTATGCCGTCAGGCAAAGGCAGGCTCACAAAACTCAAACAAAAATTAAACGATGTGTTCTAAGAAATATGGCATCTGAACTCGCCACCAATCCCAATCATGTTTGACGTCATATCCCCACAGATCACACCATGCCGGAATGCTTTTCTCGCGGAAAATACATGACAATTCCAACAAGTCCTGAATCATCTCATTTTCCCAGGCCCCTTGACCGCAACAGGCAATAATCTGTCCCTGACGATAGTGATCGAGATACCAGGGATCATCGCAATTCGGCAGATATTGTAATGGCGAATTAAAATACACATTTTCATCGCAGTAATCGCCAATCAGATGGCTAAGGCGATAACAACCGCTCAATGCAATGACGGCATTAAAGACATCGGGATGACGAAGATAAAAATTCATCGCATGATAAGCCCCGAGACTGCATCCAGTTGTAATGATATCAAAACGCCCACTGACGTTATGAATGAAAGGCACGACCTCATTAATAATGAATGAATCGTACTGATTATGGCGATAAGCGCGAGCTCCCGGATGTGCAGACTCGTTAAGCCACGACTCAGCATCAACACTGGCAACCGTAAAAATCATGATCCGGCCTTCATCGATAAAACGTTCAACAGCACCGACCATGCCAAAATCCTCGTACTCATAAAAGCTGCCGCCTGAAGATGGAAACACAATGATTGGTCTACCGGCATGACCATAGACATTCATTTCCATGTCTTTTCCCACGGATGGACTGAACCAGTGATGATATTCTTTTTTCATAGCAAATCCTTTATAGATGAATCCCAAATAAACCAAGACCGCCATTCGGCCATACATCCATAACATGATTACAGTTCAAATGGCAAAAGCCTTATGTTTCAAGGATTTGCGATATCTATTTTCTATATAAAAAAGCAAATCGATTGCATCGAAAAACAAAAAAACCGGCCAAAAGGCCGGTTTTATTAACACATCGAAAGCTTAACCAAGGTGTTCAGTAAAGCATTCTGAGACATAATAAGCCAAAACTTTGCGTAAGACTCTGGAAACCTCAATGGCTTTGCCAATTTCCTCGACAGTCTTAACGTTTCTCTGTTCTGTAATATTGCTGTCGATACGGGATTCAGCTCTCCAGACTGTTCTCATATCTGCAACGACATAAGCGCCGAGCATATCTGTCGAATCGAGCATATCATCAGTAAAGGTTTCCGCACATGCGACGAGGCGATCAGTTTCGCAAATCGAGAGCTGAGCATTGAGAGCCTTAAGTTCGTCAGCAGACATACAGGTTTTAATTTTTGCAACGAGTTCAGCTGTCTCAGGTGTAACATCAGCAAGTCCAGCTGCCACGAGAATGGCTTTCGGAAGTGCACGACGATATTTTTCAGGTGTTGACGCAAGAATACGAACATCAGGATGTGCCATGCCGATAGCTTTTGCGAGCCAGAACTGAAGTTCGTTACCAGCAGCTTTCTGGAAGATCTCGGTTCTAATGCAAACGACAACAGGATCTGTATTCACAACGACGATAGCTTCGGGGAGTTCAGTTGAACGCCACAACGAAATGTTTGCGAGGTCGAGACCTGTTTTCATCTGTAGGAAGATCTTTCCATTCGGAGTTGATTCGGCAACTTCGGTAGCACCGGAGGTAATTTCATTGAGATTTGATGCGCCAAGAGTTCCGAGTTTTGCATGAACGGTCTGAATGGCATCCAGCAACGCAAACTGTTCATCAGAAAGTATCGGAAGGGCTTTTGAAAGAGAATCGAGTGCAACAGAATCCGTCTTTTCGAACTTATTTTTGAGATCGTTAAGGCTTTCTTTTGTCTGAGCATCAAGCTGAAGAAGTGCACGCAAAGGCGACATAATTGCCCAAGTCTGAAGTTCACGACCAGCAGCGAGGTGTCCTTTAGCGAGTTGCAGAGCATAATCATAACAACCATTGCAATAGACAATCGCTTTCTCAAGCAGAGCACGTTTTCTGTCCTCATCATCTTGAGGAATCGCGAGCAGACGTTCGATAACCTGAGCAGAAGGAGCATTATCAAGGAGGCGATAAAGGATATCGGTAGCACGTTTCTGTTGATTGAGCTGATTTCCGTAAAGATCAGCGAGTCTGAGCAGAATAGCAGCTTCCTGTTCTTTTGAAAGTTCGCTTTCGAGACGTCCATCAAGAAGAGCAGCGAGCTGTTCCCATTCCTGGCGCACGACGAGCATTCTTTCGAGTCCATCGAAAGCTCTAGCCATACCCGGTTGATATGAAAGGGCCATATCGTAAGCTTCGGTAGCCTGTTCCGTTGAAATTGATTCGGAAAGTTCACCCCGAGTGCACCACAAACTGGCGAGGATGCTAGGATTGCTCGTTGTTTTGGTGAGAGTATCGACCAATTCAAGAGCTTCCTGGCAACGGCCGGCATGTTTATAAATCTCAAGGCTGCGTTCGATAAGATCCACGTTAGAAGCGCCATTCTTAAGAGCGCCTTCGTAATAGATACCAGCTTCATCCGCATCATTAAAGACATCACCCCAGAGTTTACCCATATCATAATAGGTATTTCCACGGCGTTTTGTATGATCCGAAGTCACGAGCAAACTTTGCTGCAAACAGGAAAGTGCGAGCAGAGGCTGTTTCATTTCGGTATAAGTCTTTGCAATGGTCATCAAAGCATCGTAATGCAACGGTGCCATCTTGACTGTTGCACGAAGGTCATCCAGAGCATGGACATAATCCTGCTGGATATTAGAAATAAGTCCACGTTTAAAGAGGACTTCACTCTTCGTTTTATCATCAAGCTGAACATCCCCATTCTTAAGAATGCCATCATAAATAGCATAGGCTTTTTCGAGGTTTCCGCCATCTTGTTCGATATCGCCGACAGCAATTGCAACAGGAGCATAGTAAGGAGCCATTGCGAAAGCCTTGCGAAGGAGGGCTTCCCCTTTCACATCATTTCCGCAAGCAGAAGCAGCCTGAGAGACTTCATAGATAAATTTGGCATTTTTAAGAGCGACAGATGGACCTGGCAATGTCGTACGTTCAACGGCACCATAAGCGCCCAGGCAAGCTTCATAGCGTTCTTTAATTCTACCGGCATTGTCTTCAAGTTTAGCCAGTTCACGCCAAGCGGTTGTGTTGTTATGATCTACAGCAATCGCTTTCCAATACCAACCACGAGCTTTTTCGGTTGAATCGGCTTTTTGGCCCATTTCAACGAGTTTTTCTGAGCGTTCGCTCCAGCTCATGTCACGTTCACCTTCCAGCGGCAACAATGCCGACGTGGAACGCCAATTCTTCAGACGACGACCAATACTTCTCAAGCTGTCAGAAGCTTCGACGTTGTTCGGATCAAGCATACGGGCATTGCGATAATAGGTTGCAACCTGAGCTGTTTTACCCTTTTCGTCACAAACTTCAGCCAAATGGCAATAGAACAATGCGCCCCAAACCGGTTCAACGAGTTTCAGTACGGATTCAATTGAACTCAGATACAGCTCGATGTCATCCTTTTTCAGAGCCATACTGGCCATACCGAAATAAGCATTTCGTTCTGTACCGCCAAAACGGTTAATTGCCTTATAGGTTTCAATTGCGCCATCAATATCATTCAGAGCAAGAGCCTGAACTCTGGCCAATTCAAAGAGATGATTCTTATGAACATTCCTGCTGTTGAGATCACCGGCAAGATTCTTGATCGTTTCAGCATATTTAGGCCAGTCTTCTGCATTTCGCAGGCTCGAACAATAACGTTCGACAATTTCCTCATTATCGGGTTCAATCTTCTGAAGTTTTTCGACAATGGAAGCACTCTTGGCTGCATCGTGAAGTTTTTCATCCACAATGATAAGAGCTTCATTGTAACAAATCACAGCGTCATCCAGACTGCCTTCATCCATGAGCATATCGGCATGTTCAAGCTTAATCTGAACGAGATTTGCCCATGATTTGGTCTTTTCATACATGGCATAAAGAGGTTCATACCCGATGCCACAAGCGCCAGTTTCCGTGTATAGATTTTCGAGAGTTTCACACGCTGCATCCGGTTGTGAAAGCTGATCGTTCTGAAGTTTTGCGATCTGAAGCATGATATCAGGACGATTTTCTGCACTGGCAAGACGGAGTTCGAGTTTGAGACGACGAAGCTCGACTTCCGGCCCAATATCGGCACCTGTCAACTTGGCAATACCTTCGCGAGCTTTTTCATTTGCCTCATCGAGCTGAAGAATTTCGGCATAACCATCAAATGCATCTTCAAAATCATTGAGATAATCATTTGAAATGGCGACAACTCTGAACCAAAGTTCAATTTTTTCTTCTTTCTCACCACCGGCAGCAATGCGCTGTTTCAATTCTGAACGCAACTGTGGCCATTCTTCCCGCGATTCATGCCATGCAATCAATGCGCTAAGAGATTCAATGCAATCCGGTTTGATATGGAGAATAGTTCGTTCAACATCAACGCTGCGTTCCAGATCATTGAGTGAGTTCTTATAGAAATCAGCCAATTTACGATAGAGAAGGATGCTTGTATCAATATCACCAGCAACATGAGCAGTTGATGCGGCAAGACGCAAAGTCTGAGCATACCTACCGCTGCGTTTTTCATCACCAGACCATGAAGTCAATTTTTCGAGCGAATTGGCATTTGAAGGTTCTTCCGTAAGGATTGCAGTGTACAGTTCGAAAGCGCCATCAATGCTCGACAGCTTGCTTTCATAAATATCAGCCACAGATTTGAGTGCTTCCGTATTATATTTTTCGGCCGCACGTTTTTCGCTCTCAAGCATAGACACGCAAAGAGATGCATGTGCTTCATTTTCGGTTTCTGCAATGAGTTTTGCTTCGATATCGGACGAAGCCATCAGTCGATAGCCGACAAAGAGTTCCGCCAGAGCTTCGTATTCACGAGAAAGAGCTTCTTTCTGAATGCGATAGCGTTTTTGAGAAATCTCAGCGCGCATAGAAACGCTGTCTGTGGCATCCCAAAGTTCTCCATAAACGCCGAGCAGCTGTTCATGAAGGTTCTTTTCTTCTGCAAGATGTTCAATAATGCCAAGCAGTTCCTCATCTGATGGATTCATCGCAAGCAAGCGACAATACTCATCCATTGCGCGTTTGGGATCATCCAGTTTGTTCAGGAGGATATCAATGCGTTTTTCGATTGCAGCTTTGCGCTGTTCCTCATCAAACATCGGGGTCGTCAGGCACCCAAGTACTGCAACAACTTCTTCCCAGCGATTTGTCTGAACCGCCAGTTTTTCCAATTCTTCGGCGAGAACTTTTGCTTTCTGCGACTCGAGTGCAGCGGCAAACAGAACAGTAAACGCCAATGAAGGATTATTGAGGTCTTCAGCACTAAATCGTGCAATATCGGCCAAAAGTCCATCGCGTTCTTGAGCACTTTCAACCTCAGAAGCGCGGCGAAGCCAAACGGCACAAAGTTCACGGCTCTGTTTTTCACCACGACAAAGGTCAACAAATTCAGTTTCAATTTCGTGATTGCCAAGAACGATCATACGACGCATCACCTGAATGCGCTGCATGACATTTTCTTTTGGAATAAAGCGAAGCGTGCGTTTCAGAATAGCGCAGCGAGCTTCCTTGTCTTCCATCAGTGTTGCTGCAATTTCAAGCACAGCAATGACGATACCGCGTTCAGATTCTGTACAAATCGATTCAAGAGCCTTCAGTGCAGACTCCTGCATCGGATCCCAGCAGAGAACGCGAAGATATGCAGAAACAGCCTGTGCATGCGTTGCACAATCCACACAGGCATCAGCAATGCGAAGTCCAAGAGCAACGCGATCTTCTTTATTATCGAGTTTACGAAGTTCCTGTTCCCAGGCACCGATCATTTCGGATTCGCGATGAAGTTTTTCGAGTACACTGCTCAGATTTTCAAGAGCATTGCGGTTGTTTGGATCGCAGTCGAGAACGATTTCCCATCCGGCAGCGGTATGTGCTGATTCCGGACTATGCTGCATCAGATAACGACCTTTGCTTTCGGCAAGAGAAAGAATCGTATCATCATCTGCAACGCGAATCTGTTGTGAAAGGCTGTTGTCAAGAGATTGAAAATCACCCTGTTTTGCGTAAACTTTCGAAAGTTCTTCACTGACAACGGGATTACGCGGATCGATAGCCTGAACTTTCTTCCAGCAATCTTCTGCGCGTTCATAATTCTCAAGTTTGTCGAGATAGAATCCACCGAGTTTTGCCAGAAGTTCACGACGAACGGCCGGGCGGCTTGTCAGAGCAAGCAATGCTTCCATCGAAGATGCGACGCCGGCGTCATCACCAATCGCTTCATAAAGGGAGATAATTTTTCGATGGGTGTCGGTATCATTCTGGTCAAGTTCGACAACCTTCTTGAGCAATGAAATAGCCAATTCGTTATCAAACAGTTTGTTTTCAGCGACCTCGGCTGCTTTCTGAAGGTATTCAATCGCTTCAGACTGTTTGCCTTTTTCAAGTGCACTATCAGACTGTGCCTTATAGAAATCACAGAGCAAATCATTGTGCTCGCTCTGAATATAATACAGTTCCTTGGCATGAAGAGCATCTCGATCATCCGGCAAATCGGCGAGAATGGAATCATAAGCCTGAACAGCGAGTTCATGCTCGCCCTTGTCCCAAAGAACATCAGCAGCGGCACGATGAATATCAAGTTCAACGGCTTTATCAAGACCCGACATGCGGCTAATCTTAGCCAGTCTGTCAACATCGCTGTTGATGCGACAAATATTGATTTCCTGCAACAAAAGCAGAGGATCTTTCGGACGGTCTTTGAGCAGAACATTCAGTGTCTGACTGGCTCTTTCTGCATCGCTCAAACCGGAGATATAGATTTCAATGACTTCGCGAAGTCCGAGTCTCTGAATCGTTCCCCAGTCCACACACTTTTCGCGGATGAATTCGGCGAGTTTTTCCCAGCATTCATGCTCGCGATAAGCAGCCATCATTGCACTTTGAACTTCTTCCGTATGTTCGCCAAGTTCCCAGAGATGTTCCCAGTCGGAAATGACAAGTGCCGGTTTTGAAAGTTCCTGTTCAGCGACTTCAACAGCCTTGCGGGTATAGAAAATGCGCTCATCGCTTTCCCAAACGGCATCTACGACCTTGCGGTACATTGCATGAATCGCCTTGTAATCCCCGTTTGCACGGAAAGTTTTTTCCATATACTCAAGAGCACTTTCATTTGACGGATCTTCGCGTAAAAGCTGAGTATAAGTATCGCGTTCCTTATCGGAATCATTTAATTTTTCGCCATAAATACCGGCGAGTTCTTTCAGGATGCTGCTGCGAACTTCAGGAAGATCTGCCCAAGGTGCATACTGAAGGACGTTCTGCATCATCTGGACGAGATCTGTCCAGTTCTGAGAACGAAGAAGGGATCTCGATTCTCGGCGATAAGCCGCATTATCACGAAGGCTTGCTTCCTGGCGAAGTTCAGGCGGAATCGGCTTGATTTCGAAAGCAGGACCTGCATCCGGCTGAGCTTCTTCAATGCACTCATCAACATCTTCTGCGCTGTCTTTAGTGTCCTCGACCTCATCTTCGACAACAGGCTCCTCAACGACAGGCGCAGGAGCAGGGGCTTCCGTCATCAAAAGCTCTTCATGGGCATAATCGTCTTTGGGTACATCATCACCATCAGAAGAAGCTTCTTCGACAGGAACTTCTTCAGCAACAACTTCTTCGGCCTCTTCAACAGGAGCTGCCACATCATCTTCAGCAACAACTTCAACAGCATCTTCGGCAACAACTTCAACAGCTTCTTCTACAACAGCCTCAACAGCTTCAGCTTCTGCAACAGCCTCTTCGGCTGCGGCTTCTGCCGGTTCATCAAAAGAGACCTCGACCTCATCGCCAGCAAAATCCAAAGCAGGGCTGTCATCGATTTCGAGATGAATGGGATCGGCATCAATTTCAATCTCAGGTTCTGCAGCCTCGTCTTTGGCAGAACCTCCAAAAATGTCATCCAGAGCGTCCATGGCTTCGTCAACTGCAATGACTTCTTCCGGAATTTCAGGTTCACTTGCTGGAACCTCGACCTCCGAAACCGCATCAGATACATGCACCACCGGCCGTCCACCTCTTGGTGAAACGATACCAGGCCTGCCACCACGCGCCCCACCGGTTGCACCGCGTCCGACCGGTGCCGCAGGAGGCGTAGAAACTGCCGACACAGCTATTTCTGCAGGTTCTGAAGCCGGTGCAACCCGAGGCACTGATGGCATCGATGATTGTGAAAATCTTCCAGCAGCCCCTGTAGCTCGCCCAGGATTAATCGAAGGAAATCTTCCCGACATCTGGCGAGGAGCCGCTCGATCCGGCATCGCAGGTCGATGCATTCCTCCATCCTGTCCGTTGTCTGAATTTCCTAAGCCATTATTCGGGTATCTCTCGTCCGACATTACAGCACTCCTATGGTAATAATTACAGCCAAAATGGCCACAATAACAGAATATACATTATATAACTTTTGTCATTTTCGCTCAAGATTAATACGACAATTCACACGAACAATCACCTGTTTGAATTCCCCAAATCCGACTCACCACGCTTCTGATCCCCCCCCAGCAAACAACATGTCGAGCGTATCGACAGATAGCTCGACAAAAGGCGCGTAGACTGCCTGCGGCAGGCATAGCGCCGAATGCGCGGCGTATCGCAGATAGACGCGCGCTTTTTACGCGACGAAATTACTATTATCTGTTATCATGCTTCGCTCGCGATGTTTTCCTAACTCCATTTTCATCGCCTTTCATTAAATTTATTACTTATAACCACTTGATATTTCAGGAGATTTTTAAATGGGTCTATTCGATCTGTTCAAAGCCAAAACTTGCAAATTTTATCTCGAAAAAAGCGAAAAAGCTATCGCCACAGAGGACTATGGCGAAGCCCTGCTCCTCATTCGAAAAGCAATTCAGGCTGCCGAAAAAGATGCCGACAACGCCGGCGTTGAAGAGGCCAAATCTCAGGAAAAAGCACTTAAAAAACGCATATTCGACCTCGCCCTTTCACAGGCCAAACGATATCTCCGAAGTGACCAGAAAGATGCCGCTCAAAACGCCATCGAACGCGCTTCGCGCTATGTCAGCTGCGATGAAGAACGCGATGAACTCAACAAACTCGTCGAATCCGCCGACCACTGGCAGGGTGAAGAACAGACCCCCGATGTTCATGTCGAAGGCGAGGAATTCGTCAATACGCTCGACGACGACGATAAGTGGAATCTTTATGTGACCTCCCTCACATTCGAAAAAGCCGAACATTGCGACAGACTTGGAAAAGACTTCAAAAATGCTTTGCTCGCCCTTCAGGAAGGAAACTTCGACGAGGCAATTCGCGGGCTCGAAAGCGTTTACCATGCCAATGATGAAAACGAAAAAGACATCTATATCATGTGCGAACTCGGCCAGGCTTACATGGGAAAACGCGAAATTGCCAAAGCCGACGCCATTCTCGAAAAAGCAGACATACTCGAAGACAATATCGAAACAAAACTTCTTCGCGTTCAGATCCTCTGGGCATTGAAAAAATATAATGTCGCAGAAGAAGTTCTTCAGTCGGCACACGACATGGATCCCGACAACGTTCAGGTACTTGCAACAATCGCGCAACACGGCCTTATTGCTCGTGATTTTGAATCCGGTATTGCAGCCGTCGAAGTCCTGCTCGATTCTCTTCCCAATGATATTTCCGTTCAGAGACTTGCAGGCCGTCTCTATCAGGAAAGCGGCAACGATGACAAAGCCCTGGAATGCTTTGAAACCGTCAACAAACTCTTCTGGCAGGTCGATCCCAGAACACACAAGCTCACATTCGACCAGAATTCAGCTGCGGCAGCTGCCGGTATCTACTTCAAACGCGGCAAAAACCTCGATCGATGCGTAGAACTCTTCGAAGCCATTCGCGCCAATACCACCGGCGAATCACATGTCGCCATCTGTCTGCAACTCGCTGAAGTTTATGAAAAAATGAATAAAAAGTCCAAACGCTCGGAAATGTTCACAGAATCCCTGCGTTTCATGGACGAAATGCTCGACAAGGCTCGCGGCCCCGAACGTGCAATGCTACAGCTTCAGTATTCCGAAGTCTGCGAAAAACTCGGCGATACAGATAAAGAAACTGAAATGATTCAGACAGCTCGCGAGTTTTTCGTATCTGATGCAAAAAAAGGACAGCCTGTCGCAGCTTTCTATGTCGATCTCATCGACAAAAAACTCGCCGGCGAGCCATTCCCGAAAGCCGGTGAACTCCAGAAATGCCTCGCCG
>JAZRWV010000383.1:0-6517 GCA_045599925.1 Myxococcota bacterium | reverse complement strand
CCGAAATCACGCTGTTTTTCAGCGTCTTCGACGTATTTTTCATTCACAGCGGCCGCCAGTTCGGCTTCGCGTTCCGCATCGCGTTTGTCTTCAAAGAAATTGCCGTAATCGCGCTGCTTTTCAGCCATTTCAACGTAGCTTTCATCACCAGCTTCGTTCAACGCTTCACGTTCGTCCGCCGTATCAAAGAACTTACTGAAATCGCGTTTCGGCGTTCCATCATCCGGAATATCCGCCACGGTTTCTGTATGTTCAACCACTTTCGGAGCTTCTGCAGGCTTGATTTCAACAGGTTCCGCCTTTTCTTCTTCATCCAGTGTCATCTTTAAACCGGATGCGCTCTGCGACGCAGATTCACTAAAGAAATTGCTGAAGTCGCGTTTCGGCGTTCCATCGTCCTCGACTTCTTCGCGGACAATGGCCTCTTTGGCAGGTTCTTTTACCGGTTCGGGTTCCACAACAGGCTCCGGATCGGGTTCGATTTCCATCTTCAGCCCGGACGGCAGTTTCGTTTCATTCGAGAAGAAATCACTCGTAAAGGTTTTCACCTGGCGATCGTCATCCTCGGAACCGTCATCGAATTTGGGAATCGCATTTTCATCGAGATTGTCGAAGAAAGAACCATAGTTTTTGCCAGTATCTTCTGCTTCTGCCGATTCCTCGTCCAAATGGGTGCGAATGGAACTGTCATCGGAATCATCCTGGCTGAAGAAACTGCTGAAATCCTTGGATTTTCCATCCGTTTCAGCAGTCGGTGCATTTTCCTTTTCGACATTTTCGCGCAAAGATTGATCTTCAGCATTGTCCTGACTGAAAAAGCTGCTGAAATCCCTGGTTTCCTTATCGTGCTCAGCATCCTCTTCTTCATTCGGGCGCGGCGTATCATCGCCGTCAAAGAATGCGCCGTAATTCTTTTCCTCTTTTACTTCGACCTGAGCCGATTCATTGAAAGAACGCCTTGCGGCATCATCTTCCTTGTCGTCATCGGCAAAGAAATTGGAAAAATCCTTCGATTTTTTCTCAGTATTTGAGTTGTCATCGTCGCTGAGACGCAATTTTTCCTGTTCGAGATTTTCGGGTTCCACGGAATGATGAGATTCTTCTTCTGCAATACCCTGAGCGATTTTAGCACGAACGGCATCCTGAGCGCGTTTCTGTCTTTCTTCGAAGAGTGCGGCGGCTCTCGCTTCACTGGCTTCCTTTTCATCCTGGAAGGAGTCATCGACGCCGAGATTATTGGGATCAATGCCGGCTTCCTGCAGAATTCTTCGCGATTCCTCGTCGAGTGCCGGCATTTCGATGCGTCTTTCGGGCATTTCGGTGAGCCCCTTGAGAAAATCGCGATACTGAGCGATAGCACCGGTTTGAGGCAGTTCGATGACCTGTCCGCGAAGTGCGGCAAGTGCGAGGATGGTAAGAATAGCAGTATCAAAATACTTGGGTGGAGGCATCTTGGAAGGCGCCAGCCAGTCATCGCCGGCGCGTCGCGCCTGATCGGCAGCGAATGCATCGGCTTCCGGAGCCAAAATGCCGCCGATAGCCTCGTAATTGCCGGAACACAAACAGGCAAGTGCCGTATTGAGCGCATCATAGCGTTTGAGCTTAGTCAAGAGTGCTTTAGGCGGCATGCCGCGAAGCGAATCTCGCGCTGTGGCATACGCATTGAGGCCGATCGTCGCTTCGTCGTCAAAACCGCGCCCGATGGCAGCAATGACACCGGCATAAATGACGGCAGAAAGCCCCGTCAGCTCGACAAAATCCGCACAGAATCCGCGCCTAAAGTACGACGTCATCAGATTGGCTTCGCCGGTGATGTCTTCGGGCGCGGTTTTGCCGAGCACCATCATCAGCGGCAGGCCGTAAACCGCCGAAAATTCGAGTGTCAACATCGGCATGCCGCTTAAAATGCCGAGTTCAACCGGCGTCACACGGCGCGTTGCAAACATCTCTGGCGGCTTGAGCTCGAGATGCATCGTGTGCTTGTCGTGAAGGCAACGTGCCGCCAGGAACGCATCATCGACGACTTCAAAAATATCGTCACCCACGGCATATTTGAGCTGCATGCGCCACAAATACCAGTCCAGATTGCGATAATCCGTTTCGTCGCAATGTTTCTGAAAATATTCGGCACATTCCGCAAGTCTTTTATCAACTGCTTGAGTATCAATGCCGGGAATGCGAGCTTCTCCGCGCGGCTGTGGTTCATAAGGCGGTAAAGATTCAGTTTTGCTGGTTTCGTCGCTCATGTTCACTGTCACCTGTTCACATACGCAGTTGTGAAAGATAAATGATTTCTGGTGTTATAATGCCGGTTATCAAATAAGAATTTAGCCGCACCTTTGGCGCGGAAAAAAGAGGAGGGAGAAATCACCTCATTCCCTGATAGCAACTCACGTTGCACAACGGGGGCTACAAATATCGAACCCCGACAGGATTCTCTTTTGGTTTTATTAATACGGCGCGTATGCCGACGGTATAGCGCCGAAAGCGAGCCGTATTGGCGGCAAAGCCGCCAATAGGCGAGCTAAACACATTGCCGTGCGTATGCAAAAGCATAGCACGGCACAACGCGCTGCAGAGGCGTTTTAAAACGCCTCAAAGCCGTTCCTCTCAATCAATCCCCAGCTGATCCCGCGTAAAATAAGCGGGTTCAGAGGTATCATAGCGCAAATCGCGTTTCGGCTCGAAGTAAACGAGTGGTGCTTCCCAGGCATCGTTTGCCGTAAAGAATTTCGAGATACGGCGCGAAATCGAAACGAGATGCGCGAAATCTGCGGCATAGGGTGTTTCGATAAAACCAAGGCGGAATGCGGTTTCGCGAACTTTAGGCAACGGCACGACGCCGATTGTCTGTGCATCATCGCAAGTAATAACGCCCATTGCAGCCAGTTCACGCACCATCCAGATGATCTCGTACGTCAGCTGGAAGTGGCCGATATGTTCCCAAAGCCCCATCGTTACATCGGCGACGGATTCCGAGGCAAGAAGCGCCTTGACGCCGTCTTCGCCGAGATTTTTCAAGGCACGGCGGATGATGAGAAGATAATGCAGGTTGCCAAAATCCTCGGCACGCCCCGCCATTCCGCCATCCAGAAGAGCAAGCAGAATTTCATCCACAGTCTGCGTCGAACGAATCAGATTCGAATAAAATCCCATTTGTTCGAGCATTGCGTATGCCTGACCGCCTTTGCATGTATTCAAACGGCCGCCATAACGGAAGACCTGGAGTGCGAGTGCCGCGAGGCGGAAGAGGGCATAAAGCGCGTCTTCGTCAAACATTTCCTTTGTGAAACCATAATCGGCGGCAGTCAGAATTTTGCCGCCCGGGCGCGATTGCCACCAGACGCGAACCGCGCGCAGATTGTCCTCGATGAGCGATTCGTCGAGTCGGAACTGCGCAATGCGAACGGCCGGAGCACTGCCCATTTCGCCTTCTTCATCCTCTTCTTCCTCTTCGTCGGCGGCTGCAAAGGCTTCCTTGACGAGGTTGAGCGGCGTTTCGTCGGCTTTGGGGACGATCGGCTGGACGATGACTTCGACATGGGTCGATGAAACCGGCACAGACACTGGAGATGCGACCTGCATCACGACTGGTGCGGCAGCAACGGGTGCCGCGGCTGGTGCTGCAACTGGTGTGGATTTGACATGAGCCGGAGCGGCAGCAACGGGTGCAACGGATGCAACCGGCGCAGCGACGGGTGCGGCTGGCTTTACGTCATCATCGTCGTCATCATCGGATGATGCCCTGACTTCGTCGTCATCATCGTCATCATCGTCATCATCGGATGCACGACTATCCTCCTCATCGTCATCGTCGTCATCATCATCGTCGTCATCATCATCGTCGTCATCATCATCGTCGTCATCACATTCCGCATCCAGCAGGTCGTCGACGTCAATGAGCTTGATGATTTTATCCATCGCTTCCTTGCCAAGATCGCTCAATCCCCAGCGAATTCCAACCACTTTGATGTGCTCGCTGGCTTCAAGCCAGAGCATCCAGTAACGGAAATCCACAAGTGTCAGATACGTCCCGGGATAGACGTAACTCGTCAAATAACGATACATTTCGTTCGTCGAATAAAGGCGTTCCGCAATGCCGTCCATGACGTATTTCATCAGGATTTCATTTTTTGCCGTCAAATGCTGGAAAAGATGGCGTTTCCGGTCTTCGGGATCGATGATCTTAAGCAATTTACCCAAAAACTCGCCACACTGGATTTTCTTTTCATCCGAATAATCGACGTCGAGAAACTTGAGGAGGGTCTCAAAACGTTCTTTGTCGAAGAAATCGTGTTCCTTAAAAAAACGTTTCAGAGCCTTGAGATCCGGCTTTTCCTTCGTGATAAAGTTCGCGACGAGTCCGAGTTTCGGCAACAGTTCGACGGCAGTGCATCCTGCCAAAACCGCATAATTGACTTCCTGCATGTTGATAGCCCCGTTTAGAAAGAATCATCTCTGCATAAGCAGTAAAAAAAACAGCCCATACAGTTTACACGTTAAAGGGAGGTTTTCGCAAGAATTGTTGTGAGCCTGTGCTATCGGCTGCGCCGATACGCACTGGCAGCCTGCTATCGGCTGCGCCGATACGCAGGCTATCCATTTTGTGGCGACCACAAAACAAAAACGCCGTTGCAAAGCAACGGCGTCAGCTATCCATCCAATCGGCTAAAGCTTCATTTACGCTACGGCATTCACTTTGCCTGTAGCCTCCTGCACAATTTCTTTACATGTATCAACTGGTTACTTTGTGAGAGAATTTTCTACAATACATGCAGAATAGGCTTTCATTTCTTCATAACAATAATCATCCCCCGCTGCTTTCAGAATTTTATCCTCACATGCCTTATCCTTTTCACCATCAGACACACATTCAGCGTTCACTTTATTAAATATTTCCTCGAGTTTTTTACAATTCAATTTGCTTAAACAGGTATAATTATTAATAGTAACAGACTCACATTGAGATAACTCATTATTGTTTTCAACAAATACTGCAATGCAATCTTCGACACTTTTATGATGCGAAATACCAAACTCAACTTCACATGAACTCATCCAGGTACATATATCACGTGCAGAAGATTCAAACTCTGAGAGTTTATCGTCGCTATCACAGGCCGCAAAAGCCAAAGAAGCACAAAGAACAGCTGTTAATGTTGTGAAGTTTTTCATTTTATCCTCCCTGTTTAGAAAAGAATTACCAAAGACAAAGTATAAACAACAAACGCTACCATCAACGACGACGATAGCTATCCATACAATCAGCTAAAGCTTCATTCTCGCTACGACATTCTCTTTGCCAGTAGCCACCTGCACAATTTCTTTCGCCCACACACTTGAGTTCTTTCGGCTCAACAGGGCCACAGGTATCATAATAATGTGAACCGCAATGAAGCAAATCACTCAAGCGCCAATCACATTCAGGAAATTCGCGATAGCGTCTATCCAGTTCATCCACACATTGATCGATTTTATGCCTTTCATCGTGATGATTGCCACAATACACAGAATGACTGCAATAATCGTCAATGTCTCCATATATAGAGCCGTCGTCGCAAGCTGCAAACCCAAAAGAAGCACACAGAATTGCAGATAAAGTTGTCAATTTTTTCATTTTTACCTCAAAGCAAAGCATCGCAGAGAGTTGAATCAAAAATAACTTCTACCATGGGCTTTAGAGCCTGTTTTACTGCTGTAATACTGATCGTATTCCTCATAAGCATCACTTTTTTCTGAAGATCCTATCAGCAAACGATCGAAATCATCCATATCAGCCTTTTCATTTTCCTCGTTGATGCGTTCCTGTTCGCGATTATCGGTTGAGTAAACGACACGGCCCATAGCTTTTCCGGCGAGGTCGCGGGAGTTTCGTTCAGATTTAGCATCCTTGAGGCGCGTATCCATGTTCTCAAAGGTGTACCCATTTTTGTCGAAATCGCGTTCGCCACCAAGTTCACAGACGATAGTGTTTAAAGCTGTATTGATTTCATCTATATCGGCATTCTTGAGCTGATGATTTCGCATGCATTCATTGGCTTTTTTCGAAACGACATCGAAGCTGACTGTGGTTTGAGCAGAGTTTTGGTTATCAAACACAGAGCAAAGGACGGCTTTTCGAACAGAACGAGCACGACGTTCGCGATTTTCGCGACAATTCCCGGGCAAACGAACGAGAGGCCCAAGGAAAATGAGACTGCTGAAGATAAACGGGAAGATTCCAAGCCAGAATCCGTACTGCTGAAGCTGTTGAACCTGAGCCTGAATCATCATGGCTTCTTCCGGAGTCATATTAGTTGTATCTACAGAGGCTCCGATGACGGATCTGAGAGAAAACATGATCACCAGAGACATGATGAGGTTGAAAGAGTTCAACCCGATAACAGCAGCATTTCCGCCATTTTCCGGTGTATTTCCTGAAAGAGGACGTGGCTTTTCCAGGTTCATCCATGCTGGCTGTGGCATCACTTCCAATTTTTGAGACTTCGTCAACGCCATCATGCTTTCGAACACATAG
>JAZRWV010000382.1:0-13187 GCA_045599925.1 Myxococcota bacterium | reverse complement strand
CCCATGCTGTTATGCTTATATACTTTATTTCCTTTGATTTCGTATGAGAGGGGGGGGGTAATTATAGCCTTCATAATTTCATATTGCGAACTGAATTCGCGGGGCAAAGCCCCGGCTGAATAGTCACTACTGCACATACATTCACCCAAAATAGACTTGCTATTTAATTATATTTATTATAAAAAAAAGCCATGTCATGGAAATAAATCTATGACGTAGTTTTAACCAAAACTATTGGAGTTTATATGAATTACAAAAAGCTGTCGTTAATTCTTGCGTGTGCTGCATTAACGGGCATTGGAGCGACATCCTGTAATGAACCCGTTCAATGGAAAACCCACTGGGATCAGTGTAAAGGCATTGAAGGAAAAACCTTTTGTTATGACAATTCTGTTATTTCCTGTAGTGATAAAGGGGAATATTCAGAAACCCCCTGTGAAAATGGTCAGGTCTGCACTTTAACAGAAAAAGATGGTGCAGTCTGTATGGGCGAATGCCAAAACGACGACACGAAATGTGAGTCACTGGATAATGGTTCCGTTATCGTATCGAAATGCATTGACGGACTTTGGGTTAACTCAAATGAATCCTGTGAAGTCTGTGCGGCCAATGGCAAAGTTTGTGCGGAATGCACTGCTGACGACACAAAATGCGAAACGACAGAAAATGGTTCTGTGGTTGTTTCGAAATGTATTGACGGCCTGTGGAAAAATACAAATGAAGCATGTGAAGCCTGTGCTGCTGACGGCAAAGTCTGTGCGGTTTGTACAGATTTGGCGACAAAATGCGAAACAACGGACGATGGTTCTGTGGTTGTTTCGAGGTGTATTGATGGCCTGTGGACAAATACGAATGAAGCATGCAGCGCCTGTGCTGACAATGGTATAGAATGCGCGGAATGCACAACGGACGACACCAAATGTGAAACAGCGGAAGATGGTTCTATCAGCGTTTCCAATTGTATAGGTGGGCTTTGGGGTAACTCAAATGAATCCTGCGAAGTTTGTGCAGCCAATGGCAAAGTTTGTGCGGAATGTACTGCTGACGACACTAAATGTGAAACGGCTGAAGATGGCACTGTGGTTGTCTCAAAATGTGTTGATGGCCTGTGGGTTAACTCAAATGAATCATGTGAAGCCTGTGCTGACAATGGCAAAGTCTGTGCAGAATGCACGACGGACGACTCCAAATGCGAAACAGCGGAAGATGGTTCTGTCAACGTTTCCAACTGCATCGAAGGAATCTGGACATCCAGCAACGAAGACTGCAGCAACAAAGTTTGCGATAAAGACCTGAAAGCCTGTGTAGACAACGTTTGCGATTATGAAAAAGCTGACTCAACCAGCGTAAAAATTCCCGATGGCGCACAGATTTGCGATGGCAATATCATTGTAAGCTGCAAGGATTTTGAAACGACAAAAAGTACTCCCTGCGAAATCGGCATTTGTTTGGAAGATAATGACGGTGCTGCATCATGTATTCCTCAGGGGTGCAGCATCAATGAAACGACGATTGAACACGAAGGCACAATATGCTTCCAAAACAAACAGCTCAAATGTTTTGATGGCGAAACGGATGAAGGAACGGAATGTGCCGAAGGCTGGGTTTGTGCTGATGGCGAAATTACCTGTCGTGCCGGTAATCGCTGTGAAGATGCGGACATTGCACATCTTGCCATCATATGCGACGACAATCATGATGTCGTTCAGTGCTACGACGGTAATATCCAGACCATCGAGGATTGCGACAGTGACAATGCTGACGAAACGCTGAGAACGTTCTGTTCCAGCTTGCTGAAATGCGAGTCCGCCGGTGCCGATGACTGCCAGCCGACCGACTCGACGCCGCTCGTCAAAAATGGCGAAAATGTTTGCGTCGGAGATGTTCTCAAAACCTGTACAGTTCGCGTTCTTTCGGAAGGCGACGTTTGTCCGGAGTCAACACCTGTTTGCGATACAAACGAATGTCGTGCCTATAACCAGTGCAATATAGGCACTGAATCTGAACCGGACATGATTGATCATAACGTCGTAACCTGCCTCGCGGATCAGTCTCAAAAAGCCACTTGTACGGATGGTGTGCTCGTCGCTTTTGACAGTGATGATGCAGAAGCCTGTGTTGAACATCAGATTTGTGTTATCGATGAAACAGACGATGCAGCCAAATGCGTGTGCACAGATGCAGCCAATCTATGCATTCAGAATGGCAACAATGCAGAAGTGACGACGTGTGAAGATACAGGTCTGTTATCGGAAAATACCGTCGAGAACGTTTCGTGCATCGACGATCATACCGTCGGTGAATGTCTGAATGACACGACCGTGTGTGTGGAAGGCTCCGGGGTTCATACCTGCGCGTCTGGTGTGTGGGGTGAATACACTGCCTGTGAATTCAGTTGTTCAACTGATAAGACGGCATGCAACCTTTGCGCAGTTAATACAAAGAAATGTGATAATCTTCAGCCGCAGATTTGCAGTGCGCAGGACAGTGGCAACTATTACACGAATAATGGAGAAGCCTGTAAATTTGATTGTATCGACGGCGTTTGCAACGACACCGACAAATGCGCACAAGCCAGTGACTGCGATTCAACGGGGAGCGTAACCCTTGAATCCAATGAGAAGTGGGAATGCAATATTACAAGCGGTGACACAATCGGCAAATGCGAAGTTGGTTATAAACCGTGCGATGGCAGCTCCTGGAATGGCGGTTCATCATATTCTGTTCCGGTAGGACAATACGGATGTGTGGATGCGAATAATTATTTCTATTGCAATAACGGCATTATGGAAAATGCCGCATGTGCAGCCGGAAGTGTTTGCAACGACAGTTCTGCCCAAACAAATGATGCCATTTGTGTAGAATGTATGAGTTCAACAGAATGCGATGGCAAGTTCCAGTATTCAACCCAGGTTGAATGCAATGCTTCACATACTTGTGAATTAAAAGAATGCCAGGATGGATACAAAATTGTCGATAATTCATGCGTCTTAAAGACGTGCAAAGACAGCACGGATCCGACGCTTGTCGATATCTGTGGTGAGCTTCCTCTAAACGGCTATGCCTGGTCGTGCAGTGACGACGCAGAATGCGTTTTGTCGTGCAACGATCACTACAAAGTCGAAGGCGACGCATGCGTTCCCAAATGCACATGTGAAGGAAAAACGGATGCAAACGGCACGTGGGCTTGTGCGGATGATGATATTTGCCATCTGTCATGTAACACAGGATGGCACATCAACAACGCTAACGATACCTGCGAAGCAGATTGCACTTCTAGCGTATGCGTTGGTGGTGAAATTTACAAATGTGAATTAGGCATACTTGCGACGACTCCGAGCGCCTGTCCCGACGTGAGCATTGTTGGTGCTCTTGTTGCGTGCGAAGACGATCATACATGCGGATGGACATGTGATGCCTCGAAACACTTTGTGAAATCACTTGATGAAACCTCTTGCGAATGTGACATCAATAACGGTTATGTCCTTGATGGAGACGAGTGCAAACAACACGGCTGCACGGATATCTACGACAATCTCGTTCTGAACAACCACTATGGTTGCAAGACAATGAATATCGTTGATTATTGCCAAGATGAAGAATGGGTTGATGGTGAGGTCGGCACTCTGGACGATTACACCACCACGCTTTCCTGTGGCAATTACATTTGTGACGGCGCAACGGGCGATTGCAAAACTTCATGTACAAGTGACGACGATTGCTTCGAAAGCGTTTGTGATACTATCGATGGCGTCTGCAAAAAGCAATGTGAGTACGGCAATACCACACTCTTCGAGGGCGAGTCTCTTTGTGACGAAATCAATTCAAAACTCGTAAAATGTAACGAAGGCGAGACTGTTTCATATGATTGTGCCACTCAATGCTCGGTGGTTGATAATGAAGCAGTTTGTTTGAATGCAAACAAATGGATTTGTGATGGCGCCATATTGAAACATATCGGCTCGGATGGCATCGGCTATGTAGAGGCTGATGAGCAGGATTGCGGAGAAGAAAGCCGCTGTGATGACGTAAACGGCACATGCCTGACCGGATCCGGCTGTATATTTGATTCGGATTGCTCTGTTCCTGCCACTGGTGCCGCCGATGATCACATTACGAGTGAGTGTGTTGACCGCGTTTGCAGGTATTACTGTGCTGAAGGATATATAGAAAACTATACCGCAAGCAACACGATGCCGGAATGCGTCGATGTATCCACAATCAAGTGTGATATTGCAACTGAAGTATTTGATGAAGATGAAGACATGGATATCTGGTTTGCCCGTATCAGCACGATTCAGTTGGATGCTTCTCGAATTTCTCTCGTCTGCGGTGAACTCGACAAACCTATCAGCACCTGGGCTAATGCTACACAAGTCATCGATGTAACTAGCGAACATACTGACTCGAGCGATCCTAGACGTCCTAGTGAACATTGCGCCAACAAACAGCCTCTTGGTGATAATTATGAATACGCTGCAAATTTCTATGATATGAGCCTGGATGCTACAAAATCATATATTTGCAATTTCATGATTAAGAGCGATGGCGGCAATAAATATATGTGTCACGGAGCAGATAATCAGTCTCCCATCACCTCGCTCATGCTCGTAGGTGAAGATACTACCTTAGAACCGGAAGAGGGATGGGGTGTTGAAGCGACGGAAGAACCGCCGGCGGAGAAATGTACAAGCACCTACACGGCATGCGATGCGGATCTTAAAGTTCTGATCAAATGCGTGGAAGGTGAAGACATGGTCAAAGAAACCTGCGGTACCACGGAGCAGTGTCTCGAAGACAAGGAAAACGAAGGTGAGTTCAAGTGTACATCAATCATTGAAACACATTGCAATCCTAATCTTTCGCGTTGTAGTGGGGATACACTTTTGACCTGTAATGATGCTGGCACGGCCGAAATCCAGACAGATTGCACGGAATACGGCAAAGTCTGTGAGGTCATCGATCATGAGGCCGACTGTGTGCCCCCCCTGACCACTTATTGCCGTCCAAATACAACTCGCTGTGACGGAAACGTGCTCTATACATGCTCTTTCGATGGCTCGGATGAAACACAGACAGACTGCACGACACTTGATACAAACGGCTTCTGCGGAGAAATGAATAAAGCTGTGTGCATGAAATCCGTCACGTTTGACTTCAGCGACAGTTCCATCCAGCAGACGAATGTGGGTGAAACGAATCCGTATTTGAAAAGCTATCAATCCGGTGATGTCACATTTATGGGGTATTTGTCGAATGACGGTCTCACGATTAATAATAAATCAGGCCAGTCTGGAGATCGCGGTTATTTCAAGGTCAATTCGCTTAAAGGCATAGGCTCGATTGTGGTTGATGCTGAATCAGAAACAACGCTCGAAAATAATTATTATAATATTACCTTGGGAAGTGATAACCCATTTGGGGATATTGCAAATAGTTCGGACAATGATATCAGCTTCTCGGCGTATACATTACCGCCTGATTTCTATACGACGACCAGTTTGAGTATTGAAACGTATGGGAATGAAACGAACACAGATACAGATGAAAATGGCCGCATGACACTGAAATCCATAACATGGACGACGGCGATTTAACAACACTCACAGAGTTTGACAAGACGACCGCTCTTTTGAGCGGTTGTTTTGTTTTTATCTATTTTTTGACGCCTGGCTATCGGCTTCGCCGATACGCCTGGCTGCGCGGCCTATCTGCGATACGGCCGCGCACTGCAGATACTTCTTTTTGCCGCATTTGCATCCATCGGCAAGTGCACATCGCAAGATTCCATAATAGGTCACACCGGACGTATCATAGGATTCGCACTGCCAGTTCTCTACACTGTTCTATGCATCTTTGTAACAAACGTATTGATCCGGAGACACCTGATTCCAGCTGTTTCCCGAACATGATATATTGTCATAGATATATCGTTTGCCATCATTTTTATGAATTCTAAAAGTGCCGCAACTATGATGGAAAACACGGCACTTATTATAAATGACATTTATCGTCATCTTCTTCTGGAGTCATTTTAACATCTTTTGTTAAACAGATAGCTATATGTCACCGTCAGTCGGTTCAGCGTCTGGATGTGTATCATCACCATTCAGCCATTTTTTGACGCTGTCCAGTTTTGCATCCATTGCTTTTCCGGCATTGTCGAGAGTATCTGCGGCTTGTATTTTGACATTGTCGAGAGTATCTGCGGCTTGTGTTTTGACATTGTCGAGAGTATCTGCGGCTTGTGTTTTGACATTGTCGAGAGTATCTGCGGCTTGTGTTTTGACATTGTCGAGAGTATCTGCGGCTTGTATTTTGGCATTATCGAGAGTATCTGCGGCTTGTATTTTGGCATTATCGAGAGTATCTGCGGCTTGTGTTTTGGCATTATCGAGCTTGTTCCCGAGTCCTTCTTTGGCTTCATTGAGCTTTGGTGCAAGCTCGTCTTTCTTTTCTTCAGCCAGATTTTTTACGTCTTCCAGGACTTCTGCTGTTTTGTCAAGAGCTTCAGCTGCAGTATTTTCTGCTCTATTTTTGAGCTGATATTTCGGCCAGGAATAGCAGAAGATTGGTGTAATGATGATGAGAACAATAGAAAGCACAAGAGCGGCACATGCGATGATACCTCGCATTTTGATGCTCGATACCATTTCGAGAACTTCTTTGCCGCTGTCGTACAGCTCTTTGCCGTCTTTTGCGACACTGATGACTTTGTCCAATTTGGACGGTGCTTTTTTTTCTGAACTTTCTGCATCATGCTGAGCCGAATCTGAAGCTATTTCCGATGCTTTAACCGATTCTTCTGTTTTGTTCTGAGCTGTTCCCTCTGTACTCGAGGCAATGGCTTTGGGGGCTGATTCTACACTTTCAGTCCTGCTCTCTTTTACCATCATTTCTTTTACAGTCGTATTCGCAGTTTCATCTTTCTTTTCTTTGTCCAGAGATATATTTAAATCAAAAGATATTTTCATATTCAATCCTTATTTCGTTACTGTATCGATGAGCAATTCCTGGGTCGTCTGCGCAGAAGTTTCTTGAATCGTACTAACAATAAAATAGGCACAAATAGATGCAGTTATTACGAATATAATGAGATTGATAATCATGACTCTGGTTATATGCTTAAGGGTAGGCTTAAGTTTTTCAATACCTTTTTGAGCCAATTTGTTGCCTTTTTTGATGAGTGTTTGCGTTTTTTCTGTTTTAGATATTTTGTGTATTTCTGCCATAAATGAATACCTGTATCCGTTGTTTAGATAAATTCCATGCGAACTTATCTCTTAATTTTTACGAGAAAATTTTATCATTTTTTTTGAGAAAAGAAAATTTTATTGTCGATACTTTATTAATTTTGGTTACAACTCAACCTAAGCCATTATGACGCCATTAACCCAAAATATTTCGCCGATCTGTCAGTTCACGTGACAGAAGCGACGCCTTATGCCGTCAAAAATGGCGCTTATGTCACGAATGCCCCCCCCTGATTCTCCCGTAAAGGATGGGGCATACACAGGCCACTGTTATTGATACTGGTGGCATCGGATACCGGGGGATAAAATGTCAAGAGTAGAACAAATCAATCCGAATTCTCTGTTTTGGGATGGTGACAAAAGTTATGGGGATTCAGTCACCGTGGCAGGCATAGTCGTTCGTCCCGCGATTTGGATGAGATTTAATATCATAAATTCTCTTCTGAATGACCATCAAACACATCATTGAGTACATAAAGTGCGTGTGGAGCAAGACGGCCGTCATCAAGTGCCATGCATACATACCAGGATGCAGTTGATTGTGCTGCACACGCGGGGGACTGTTAAATTTTGAGTTGGATAAGCAATGCGAACACTTATTCTTTTTCCTAATGATTATCTGAATCTGAAAAATGTCAATGAAGACTATGCGCAGGAATTTGAGGCTGCTCAAAAATGAATTCGCTGCACAAACAGCCATCTTGGTTCCATTTGGATATGAAAACCGAGACAGCCGTATAACTCTGTATCAGAATTATTTACCTATATTACATATCTTTTTAATATCAATATTATCGCCATTACTGAATCCGCCCCATCCAAACACACCACCAAAGAAAGAATTGAGTACAAAAACGGTAACGTCTTTATGGGATTGATGGATGGATTTATAGATAAGACAAAACGGATCATTCGAATCTTTTACTTGCGTCATTTGGGCATGAGCAAACATATCATTAAAACATTCCACTTTTGTATAATCCCAATGACTAATGTCCTGAATAAATGATTTTGTATTTTTAAACATGCTGCACATTTCGGTCACATGTGATGTATTCCATTTATCAAGTGACTGATTGAATGATTCTGCATCGGAAAACATTCCATTCATGTTGGTGACTTTAGCTGTATTCCATTGATTCAGCGGTTGATTGAAAGCCTTGGCATGACTAAACATCAGGCCCATATCAGTAACATTCGAGGTATCCCAGGCTTCAAGTGGCTGATTAAAATTATTATTGCCTAAAAACATTCCATTCATGTTGGTGACCAGGGATGTATTCCAATTATCGAGTGACTGATTAAAGGCTGATTCACCAAAGGTCATGCCCATATTTGTGACATTGGACGTATCCCATAAGCTGATATTGGAGGCATCGCATGAACTTCCCCAAAATGCCTTTTCGAGTGTATTCATGTCATTTGGATTGGGGATATCAACTGCACTGATTTTGCTCAATGATGAGGTTCCGGCAAAAGCATTTTTGCCAAATTCCAATGGACCGAACGATTTGATATCAGCCAAATAATCGTTAGTATCATAAAATTCTTCAGTTTCGGGAAAAGACCAGTTCGTGATTTTCCCAGTTATGGCGATTGTATAATTGCCATTCATGTGAGCATTTTCGTCATATTGGTAAGTGTGACTGCAGATTTTATCCGTACTGCATGGCGTTTGAGTGCCATCGCCCCAGTCAACAATACCCTCAATTTGAGCCGGCAATTTCAGTTCATATATTTTCTTTGAAAAAAGCCACTTAAAATTCCAATCAGTTACAAATTCCTGTGGCACACAGCGTCCATCATTGCGGCAATAATAATGAAATGTCTTGCCGGAGGCATATTCTTCGCCGGTTTGAACACACTGTTCATCGGCAGAACATCTGGTCGAACATTGATAACCAATGAGACTGTCGCAGAAGCCATCACCTTTGCCAGGTTCAGTATCACAATCAGAATGCCTGATACAAGACTTGCCCTGACTGGCAACCGTTTCGTATTTGTCGGCCAGATGGTTGTGATTGTTATCTGATTCAGGCACAGTTTTTGGTGTACCCGTTTCACAATCAGCCGTTTTGGGTTCCGATTCAGGTTGATTTGAAGATTTGCCGCATCCATTTACAAACAGCACAAAGCCGCATACAGACAGGAATAGAGCGCATTTTGGAGTATTAGAGATAAGTTTCATAAATAATAATATTTTCCGAAAAAGAGTGCGCGGCCGTATCGCGGCAACGATAGGCCGCGCCCATCGTATGGCGTATTGGCCGAAGGCCAATAGCCATGCCCCCAAATCATAATTCATAAAAATGCGTAAAAGCGCGAATGCAGTATTCGTGATCGGCGACGCTTCCGGTTTCGCGAACGCTGTGCATCGCGAGTATTGCATTTCCCATATCGACGCCGGCAATCGGCATCGTAGCCGTGAGAATGTTTCCGAGCGTGCTGCCGCCGGCCACATCGCTGTGATTGACGAATTTCTGACACGGCACGCCAGCTTCGCGGCATATATTCTCGAAAATCGCAGCAGAAAGCGCATCGCTCGCGTATTTTTGAGCCGCATTGAACTTGACGGCAGGGCCACCGCCGAGCATCGGATGCACGACCGGATCATATTTTTCGCCGAAATTTGGATGATAGGCATGGGCATTATCGGCCGAAATCATGAAAGCATTTTCAATCGCACGGAAATAGTCGTCCTTACTGCCGCACTGAGCCGCAACCATGCGTTCAATCGTGTTCGCAAGGAAGGGGCTGGCCGCACCCTGTTTCGTGTGCGAACCGGTTTCCTCATTGTCAAAGATCGCAAGGATTTTCGTGGTATTCGGCGTTTTATCTGCCGCAGCAATCATGGCTTCGAGACCGGCATGAACCATCGAAAGATCGTCGAGACGTCCGGCGGAAATAAACTCGTTATCGGCACCCAAAAGGCAAGGTGCGGTCGTGTCGTAAAGATAGAGATCGAAATCGAGAATGTCTTTGGCCGAAATATTCAGTTCTTTGCAGAGAATGCCGGTCAGGAGCGCATTTTTTTCGAGTTCATCGCTCACAAATCCGAGCATTGGCTGCATGTCTTTCTGAACACTCAGCTTGACACCGTCGTTGACCTGGCGGTTGAAATGAATGCAAAGACTGGGAATCGTCAAAATCGGGCGTTTGATATGAAGCAGGCGCGTTTCGGGTTTCATCGCATTATTGCTGCGCAGAATGACGCGTCCGGCGAGGCTCAATGGACGATCGAACCATGTGCTCAGGATGGCGCCGCCATAGACTTCGACATTGAGTTTTGCAATGCGATTTTCGACGCGAATTTCAGGGTTCGGTTTGATGCGGAATGTCGGGGAGTCCGAATGCGCACAAATGATGTGAAAACCTGCGTCTGACAACGATTTGTTGCCGATATGAAATGCATAAATCGAAGAATCATTCTTCGTAACGTAAAACTTTTGTCCGGCTTCGACTTTTGACAGTGGCTGAGTCGGGTCAAAACGATGAAAACCTGCGTTTTCAAGCCTGTTTTGAATGGCTTTCACCGCAAGAAAGTTAACAGGTGATTCGCAGAGAAAATCGATGAGTTTGTGGATCATGGTTTAAAGTGACGTGGTTCGCAACGTCGATACGCAAAGAATAGGATAGAGAAAGATGAGAAGCTCGGTGTGATTTACCGTGTCAGAACAGCGTCATAGAGCATTGCAAGGGTAAATAGAAGAAAAAAAAATTGCGCGTATGCCAAAGGCATAGCGCAAAAAAGGTGCGTATGCCTTTGGCATAGCACCGAAAAGCCTGCCGTGTTAGCAGAACAGGCAGGCGAAAGGATGATAAAGAAGAGAAATTAAACGAGTTTGTGAATAATGAGACCGCTGCGGAGTTTCGGTTCAAACCATGTGGCTTTAGGTGGCATGATTTTACCGGAATCGGCGATATTCATGATTTGTTTCATTGTGACAGGATAAAGAGCGAGAGCCATCTTCATTTCGCCGGAAACGACACGGCGTTTGAGTTCACCAAGACCACGAAGGCCGCCGACGAAATCAATGCGTTTATCCTTGCGGAGATCCTTGATTCCAAGAATTTCGTCGAGGATGAGACGTGATGAAATGCTGACATCGAGGACGCCGATGGGGTCGTTGTTGTCATAGGTGTCGTCATGTGCTTTGAGACTGTACCATTTACCTTCGAGGTAGAGCGAGAATTCGTGGAGTTCTTTTGCACGATATTCAGCTTCGCCTTTGCATTCGACGGTGAAGTTTTTCTCGAGGGCTTTTAGGAATTCAGCGGCTGTGAGGCCATTGAGGTCCTTGACGACGCGGTTGTAGTCGAGAATTGTGAGCTGGCTTGCCTGGAAACAGACGGCCATAAAGTAGTTGTATTCTTCGTCGCCTTTATGATTCGGATTAGCTTTGGCTTTTTCAGCACCAACGAGAGCAGCTGCAGCTGAACGATGATGTCCATCGGCGATGTAAAGTGACGGCATTTTGGCGAATTCACTTGTGATCGTCGCAATGTCAGTGGCATTTTTGACGAGCCAGAGTTTGTGACCAAAGCCATCGATTGGGGCGATGAAATCGTATTCAGGGTCAGTGGCTGCGTAGCGTTTAATGAGTGCATCGAGCACAGCATTGTCGGGATATGCGAAGAAAACGGGTTCGATATTCGCATTGTTCACGCGGACGTGTTTCATGCGGTCTTCTTCTTTATCGGCGCGGGTGAGCTCGTGCTTTTTGATAACGCCGTCGAGATAATCCTGCATGTGGGCACCGACAACGAGGCCGTACTGGGTTTTGCCGTTCATGGTCTGGGCATAGATGTAATACATTTCCTGCTCATCCTGAACGAGCCAGCCTTTGTCCTGGAACATCTGGAAATGCTGTGCGGCACTTTCATAAACGCGAGGATCATATTCACTCGTACCGGGTTCGAAGTTAATTTCCGGCTTGATGATGTGATAGAGAGACATTTCATTGTCACCGGCTTCTGCACGGGCTTCGTCTGAATCGAGAACGTCATAGGGACGGCTTTCTACTTTTTCGACGAGGTGTTTTGGGGGACGGATGCCTTTGAACGGTTTGACGATTGCCATATATTAAAATCCTGTAAAAGAAGGTTTAAAAGGGAATATAAAAAAGAAAGGTGAAGAATATTTACATATTTTTCACCTTTTCAGAAACATCAGGAATTATCCCGAATGCAAGACATCCGGGATGAAATCTTACTTGTTGACCTGATATTTTGTGCAGCCGTCTTTGAAGAAGCCGACGATCTGTTTTGCAGCGGCAATACCGGCATTGATGTTGGCTTCAGCGGTCTGGGCGCCCATTTTCTTCGGGGTTGCGAAATAACGGCCTTCGAAGGCTTTGAAAGCATCGGCAGCATCAGGGGCAACATCAGCGAGGTACATAATGTCGGAGCGTTCGGTCATCACAGCAATGAGCTCTTCTTCATGGATGACTTCTTTGCGAGCGGTGTTGACGAGAATACCACCTTTCTTCATGCTGCCGACGAGGGCTTTGCCAATGCTCTGTTTTGTTTCTGCAGTGGCAGGAATGTGGAGGCTGACGACATCACAAGATTTGAAGAGTTCTTCCTGGTTGTCAACAGCGTGAACACCAGCAGCTTCGATGGCATCTTTCGGGCAGAATGCATCATAAGCATAAACATCCATTCCAAAGCCTTTTGCGATGCGGGCAACATTGCGGCCAACATTACCAAAAGCAAGGATACCGAGTTTTTTGCCGAGGAGTTCTGTACCAGCAGCACCCGTGTAGAATTTACGAATACCCATGACGAGCATACCGAAAACGAGTTCTGCAACTGCGTTGGAGTTCTGGCCCGGTGTGTTCATGACGACGACTTTGTGTGCCGTAGCAGCATCGAGGTCAACGTTATCATAGCCGGCACCTGCACGGACTACGATTTTGCACTTCTTGGCGGCAT